>JASFUE010000199.1:0-6282 GCA_050050435.1 Burkholderiales bacterium
GCCTGGCGAAATCTAAAGCCCATAGTCAACAGCGACAAACACGCTGCGATCTGCGCTGAAGTTCACGCGCAGGCAGATAATCTGGTAGCAGAGCTGCTGCCCAATCCGGGCGCACTGGATGCGGATGCCCTGCGCAACGCGGCCCGGCGTGACGGCGATCCGGAAGAGATTCTTCAAGTCACCCGGCTGTTCCAGTGGTTGCTGCCGGGCCTGGCCACCAACGTGGCATTCTTTCGCGCGCAGCTGGCCGATTGATCCCAGCGCAGGCTCGCACCGCGCGGTTTCGTTACGCAGCTATTATTCCTGCGATGTGGTCCCGGTTCCAGCGGCTCTGCTGGCCTCGATATAGGCCTTTTTCAGTTCGCCAAGCCGCGCGCGCGCGGTATCGATTTCGCTCCCGCAGAGCTCGTGTACCCACACCGCATACGGCGCGTTCAACTCGACGGCGACAAAAGCAAAGCGTGGCTCCTGCCCCGTCAAATGCGCAACTGTCTCGACATAGTGCGCAGCCTGCAAGTCGTAATCAAACCGCTGGCGGGTGCGTCTGAACGCCTCGGGCCGGCAATCGCTGGTGGTCTTGAGATCGAACACAATGCCAGGCGCCAGACAATCGGGCCGCGCCTTCCAGCCTATGCCCTCTTCGTCACGCCAGTAAATCGACAATTCCTTGCGCCCATTCGCCAGCCAGTCCGCAAGCGGAGCCTGCTTGCATGCCAGCAAGGCGTTGCGTGCGCCACACAACGCGCTCCATTGCCACGCATCGAGCCAGGTCCGGTCCATCAGCCCCTGCTCGCTCACGGCATGCTGATCGCCAGCCGCATCCAATAGCACCAGGTAGCCTCGTTCGAAGGCTTCTGGCTCCAGCACCAGCGCATGAAAAGCTTCTCCCATGACGGTGCCGGTTACCACACCAGCGTCAGGTAACTGCAAACCCGTCAACCCCGACCTGGCAAAGCGCCGCAATTGCGAACTGGAAACGAATTCGATATTGCCAAGGTAATCGGAGAGCGGTTCCAGGCGCGCCTCGCAGTAACCAACAGGAACCGCGTCGGACATGGGCTCATGCTCGCCGTTTACATCAGTCAGTTTCGCCGCCACGCCTATTCACCCACCAGCCATTTCACCCGATAGCGGCCGCTGCCATCGTCCGACAGCGCGTTCCACAGCCAGTGCAACATCGGCGCGGCCAGCGTCTCCAGCCCATAGGGCGGATTGACAACCAGCATGGCACTGCCACGCAAACTGTCCTGCCAGTCACCGGGATGGACCGAGAGTTCCAGCTTCAGAATCTTTCGTATGCCGCTGCTACTGATGCGTTGCTCGAAATCGCTGATGTCGCTTGGCGCCATCAGCGGATACCAGATCGCGTAGACTCCGGTCGCAAATTTCCTGTGGGCGCCAATCAACGCATCGGCGATGCGTTCGAACTCATTGGCGCGGTCGAACGAAGAGTCGACCAGTATCAGGCCACGGCGCTCTTGCGGCGGCAGGAATGCTTTCAGCGCCTGATAGCCGTCCATGTTACGCACTTGCACCCGGCGATTCGCGTCAAACCGCTTTTGCAGCCGGATGCAGTCATCGCGGTTGAGCTCGGTCAGCACCATGCGGTCGTTGCCACGCAGCAATTGCTCGACCAGCAAAGGAGAGCCCGGATAAAAGCGCAGCTTGCCGTCGGGATTGTATTCGTGAACCGCCTCCAGATAGGGACGAATCGACGCGGGACAATCCGTGCGCGAAAACACCCTTGCGATGCCGTTTTCAAATTCCCGGTTCTTTTCCGCCCAAGCGTGTGTGAGATCGTAGCTGCCGATGCCGGCATGGGTATCCAGGTAAACGAAAGGCTTTTCCTTGCGCGCGATCAGTGCGGCGAGTTGCACAACAATGCTGTGCTTGAAGACATCTGCAAAATTACCTGCGTGAAACAGGTGACGATAAGCAAGCACGATCTGAGACGCCCGCGAAGTACCAATTGAGAACCGCCTGCGCACCAGACAGGACGTGACAGCGCGCAACCCCCAGGATGTGAGCTTACACGCGACTTGCACGGATCAGGCCACCTGCGCGAGGCAAGGCAGCCCGCTTTCAGTGCATCGTCGGTGTCGGAACCTCGTTGCGGCGGCACCGCGCCGACCAGCCGCTCATCGCCACCCGGTGGGTCGAATGGATGCTGACAAGGTACAGATTCTGGATCCGGTAGGCTTCGGCCTCGGCCCGGTTACTGCGCAGGCAGGCATTGCGCATTGCATCAAAACGGCCGCTAACAGCCTGCACATGGTGTACGAGTTCGTGCAGGAGAATGGAACGGGCGTGCACGTCATGCTCGACATCGAGCTTGCTGTCGAGAAAAACGCCCTCTCCTGGTGCATAGAAGGCTTTCACACCGCACGGCCCCTTGCAGAACTTCTGCTGCAGCTCGGCCGACTCGAGCTGGTGAACCTGGGGATATGCATCGGGCACCGAATATCCCCCAATATCATGAATTGCAACGAATAATTCGGCTATAAGAGCAGCTATCGCGACAGAGTCCATGGTGGGTCTCCCTGTTTCCCGTGCGCTCCTCCCGTCTCGCGGGTCTAAACTCGATAATGTCTTGTACCCTTTTACTAGCAATTATCGGGCCGTGGATGTTGCAACGCGCAATAAAATTCCTTGCCTATGACTCAGAGCAAGCCGGGGGAGCGGCTACTGATTACAGCTTGTCGTACTTGGTAGGCCGACCGCGCGCCTTTTCGACAGGATATTTGCGCCGATTCAGTTCAAGCTTCTCGGAAGCGGCTTCGAGCAGGTCGACCTGCAATCGGTC
Organism: Burkholderiales bacterium; assembly: GCA_050050435.1. Taxonomy (GTDB): domain Bacteria; phylum Pseudomonadota; class Gammaproteobacteria; order Burkholderiales; family Eutrophovitaceae; genus SG8-40. Next base: position 2,804 of record JASFUE010000199.1, read on the forward strand.
GGACAGGCGCAGCAGATACATCAGTATGTCGGCCAGTTCCATCGCTACTTCGGAACGTTGTGCCGGGTCCAGCGAATCGGCCTCCTTTTCATCGAGCCACTGAAAATGTTCGAGAAGCTCGCCTACCTCGGCTGCCAACGCCATCGCCAGATTCTTCGGGTTGTGGAATTGCTCCCAGTCGCGTTCATTGACAAAGCCCTCCAGCGCCCCCTTGAGATTGTTCAGGCTATCCCCGTTCATCGGCACAGCATACCGTAATGGTGTTTACCGGTGCGAGTCATGCTTGCAGCGTGGTTAAATGGCATCAGCGAGGTATTGCTCTGCTCGACCCCATGAATTGTGGTTTTCGCCGGTGGCGCCCATCACGACACCGTGTGCTCCTGCGCCAGGTTGTTGCCCTGGTGCTCGCCAGTCTGTGTCTGCTCGACCAGGCATTCTCTGCCGATGGAGAAACGCTGCCGTCGTTCGAGGAACTCGAAGCACAAGGTGCCGTCATCGGCGAAGTGCGCGTCATAAACGGCGACATCTTCGATCTGAACAATCCCAAGGAAGACAGTTTCTTTTATCGCCTCGCCAACGCCCTGCACATACGCTCGCGCGAGAGTGTTATCCGCCGGGCCTTGCTCTTCAAGAGCGGCGAACCGGTATCGACGCAACGAATCGAGGAAACGCAACGCTTGCTTCAAGAAACTCAATACCTCTACGGTGCGCAGATCCGCCCGATCGCCTATCACGACGGCGTTGTCGATATCGAGGTGGTGACCAGGGATACCTGGACGCTCGACCCGGGACTGGGGTATTCGCGCAAGGGCGGAGAAAACGAGGGCAAGTACGGACTCAAGGAACTCAATATTTTGGGTACCGGTGCGGCCATTGAATGGCAGCGTACCGACTACGAAAGTGGCACCGTCGATGACTTCCAGTTCAACAACAACCAGATCCTGGGCACGAGGGCCAGGTTCAACTACACCTACAGAACCGGCGACACTCAGCAAGCGCACAGCACAATACTGGAACGTCCATTTTATTCACTGGAGACGCGCTGGGCAGCCGGCATTGGTGGATCGACTTCTGACCAGTTGATTTCAACCTACGACAGCAACGTTCTCACCGAGCAGTATCGACGATACGTAGACAGGACCAGTATCTATGGCGGCTGGTCAAAAGGCCTGGTTAACAACTGGACACATCGATACTTCATCGGCTTTGACTACGTCAAGGACGCTTATGAACTGGAGCCCGGCGCACCGCCGCCAGCGACGTTGCCAACAGACGAGAAATACGTATCACCATTTTTCAGGTACCAGGTCATCCAGAACAACTACGTGCAAACCTTCAACCGCAATCAGGTTCAACGTCCGGAGTACTTCCTGCTCGGCTGGTCATCGGATATCAAGTTAGGCTATGCGGCCACAGCCCTGGGCTCGACACGCCCCGCCTGGAACTACGCCGCTTCCATCGGCAACGGTTGGGACATGTCAAGAGATCGCATACTGACAATGGCGCTTTCCGCTACCGGGACCTACGTCGGCGGCGACGATCAGGATCAGCTTCTTTCCGGAAACGTCCAGTACTTCGCTCCGCAGAGTGAGCGCTCCCAGACATTTGTCGGCCTGCAAGTTGACGGGGCAAACGACATCAATACTTCGAACCAACTCACGCTCGGTGGCGACAACGGTCTTCCCGGATACCCGTCCCGATACCAGACGGGTGACCGGCGGGTGCTGCTCAATCTTGAGCAGCGTTTCTATTCAAACTGGTACCCGTTCCGCCTGTTCCGGATCGGTGGAGGCTTGTTCTTCGACGTCGGCCGTGCCTGGGGTGGAGAAACAACCGATGATATCGACAGAGGCTGGCTGGCCAATATCGGAGTCGGTCTGCGTGTATTCAGTGTGCGCTCTGCCTTCGGAACCGTATGGCGTCTTGACCTTGCATTCCCCGTCAATGCAGAGGGAGACATTCCCAGTTATCAAGTGGTGTTTTACAGGGAAGAACGAAACTGACGCCGTTTGATGTACTGCATACACCATGGGGAGGTAGTTGATCTCCCGTATTTCACTGTGTAGTTGGCGCGATACCGTTGTTCCGCGCCCCTGCGTCTCCGAGCGTTGATTTGCGGATTGCGTGTTCTACCGCCTCGCTTCCCACTATTACCCGAGCCGGTTACTTGACGCCCTGCCCCTGCCTGGGACGATGATGTTGCCCCGCGCCCTTACGCCGCTGAGAGTTGAATTGCGGGTTGCGTGCTTTCCCGCCTCGCTCGCCGCCATTACCCGTGCCTTGCTGTGGCTGACCATTGGAGCGCTGTTTGTTGCTGCTTCGGTTACCGGTACGTTTCCCGCCCGACGGGCGTTTTTGACCCAGCAGGTCAACGAGCATACGCACCGTATCGAAAGCGAACTTGTGTCCTTTTTCAATCTTGCTGGCGCGCGGACCCGCAATATTCAAAGTGTGCACGTTACGCTCGCGGACGAATTCGGCTATCTGCTTGGCAGCCTGCCCCGGCTGCATTCCCGCTCCGTCTATCAGCTGGTAGGGTTTGGCGAGTTGAACGCAATCATCGAGGGTACATTCCGTGCCGCCTTCGATCTCGCCGAAGTAGATGATTGCCGATCCGTCACTTTCAACGACATTCTTCCGGGTGCGGTCACGATAATCGCCACCGGCGAGTTCTTCGAGCGGATATTGTTCAGGGATGACGCCGTCTTCGGCAAGACGACCTTCCGGACACCATCCACCACACTGGATATTAAGGTCCAGGGCAGCATCGAGCACACCACGGTCAACGCCGGTCTGTCCGCCCGAAATGACTCTTATCCTGTTGCGTAACGAATCCGAATTGTTTCTTTGATCGGGTGACGGCCCTGCGCCTTTCGAACGCGGGCCCTTGCGATTTCTGGCCACCTAGCGCTTCCTTTTGAATACGATTTTATGCGCTGCTCTCATTGCAACCTCCTCTTGGTAGCGAAGAACGAATGTGCGCCTGCCTCAATAATTGAATCCAGGCCGTCGCCCCCGGATGAAGGCTTCGCCCTGTTTTCAGTCGAACTTGACATTATTTTTCCGTGGACCGGAACGCCCGATTGTGCAAGACACGTGCCGTATACAGTCTCCGCCAACCTCACAGGCAATGACCTGAGGCTGCTCCGCCTTCACACGGATATCGCCCCGCAACCGATCTGCACCCGGACAATTCCTGCGGGTTCAATGTCCCGGCCGAGCAGTTGCAAGGTTTCTGTCAAAAAAGTCTTTGTGTTCGCCGTTGCCTACATCGGGCTCAACGGCGCGCGCCTGTTGGGCGCTAAAGGATATTCCATCCATGGCAGACTCGCCGCTCGCCTCCGAGCGCTACGATTTTTTCCGACTCCTGACCGTTTCGTATCTGCGGATGGCGGCTAATCCACTTCGGGATTGGCCAATCCTGTCTGGTCCCCGGATCACTACAAGACCCATTCGGGGCTCCGATGGAGGAACTTTAC
>JASFUE010000200.1:0-6275 GCA_050050435.1 Burkholderiales bacterium
AGCCCCGTATTGCGTTACCGGAGCCCAATCGCTGGATTGCTTGCGCAGGGCAATTCTAAACCGTCAACGACATCGGGTTTGAAAACCGGTATCCCGGAATGCAGTCGGCATTTCCCGATTGGGTTTGCGGGTATTTGGTCAGGTACTGGCAGTGTTCTGGTAGTCATGGTTCGCGCCCGCGACCCGGTGCCGGCGCAGCCACCACTTCTGCAACTCCACGGCAACGAATACCACGCTCGACGCGAGCAGGCACAGCACCAGCTCGAACGGCGGCAACGGCGTGGTCTTGAAGATCGGGTTGAGCACCGGCACGTAAATCGTTGCCAATTGCAGTGCGACGGTCAGCATGACAGCACCGAGGAGCGGCTTGTTGGTAAACAAACCGAGCGAGAAAAGCGACTGTTCTTCCGAACGCAGCGCCATCACCTGTCCGAGCTGCGACAAGGTGAGCACGGTAAACACCATGGTTTGCCAATGTTCCGAATCAACGTGCAGCGCCCACGCCTGCACCAGCAGGCACACTCCCGCCATCAGTAACCCGACCCAGATCATGTGCTGCCACATGCCGTGTGAAAACACACCTTCCTGCGGCGGGCGCGGTGGACGGTTCATGACGTTTTTCTCTGCCGGTTCGCTCGCGAGCGCCAGACCCGGCAGTCCATCGGTGACGAGATTGATCCACAGGATATGAATCGGCAACAGCGGAATCGGCAAGCCGGCCAGCGGTGCGAGCACGATGGTGAGAATTTCTCCCGAGTTGCTTGTCATCGTGTAACGGATGAACTTGCGGATATTGTCGTAGATGCGGCGACCGGCGCGCACTGCCGTAACGATGGTCGCGAAGTTGTCATCGAGCAGCACCAGGCTGGAAGCTTCGCGGGCCACGTCGGTGCCGCTCTTGCCCATGGCAACGCCGATGTCGGCGCGCTTGAGTGCCGGTGCATCGTTGACGCCATCGCCGGTCATGGCCACGATCTCGCCGTCATCCTGCAGCGCGCGCACGATACGGATCTTCTGCGCCGGATCCATGCGTGCATAGACACGGATATCACGAATCTGTCTTGCCAGCGCGGCATCGGCAATTGAGCGCAATTCCTCACCGCTGACCACGCGTCCGTCCTCGTTGATGATGCCCATTTGTGTTGCAATCGCGCGCGCGGTGGCTGGATGGTCGCCAGTAATCATTACCGGCGTGATGCCGGCTGTCCGGCACATGTCGATTGCCGTTTTGGCCTCCGGGCGTGGCGGATCCTGCAAGCCGACCAGCGCCAGCAGGGTAAGGTCCTGTTCGACGTGATCCGCCTCGTCTGAGGCGGGCCGCTGCGGCCAGTTGCGCGAGGCAATCGCCAGCACTCGCAATCCGTCCGCGGCCATCTGGTCCGCTGTCTCGAGCATTGCCTCGCGGTCAATGTCACTTATGCCGCTGGATGTGAGTACGCCGGAGCATAAGGGCAGCACCGCTTCTGGCCCACCTTTGGTGTACGCGACGAAAGCACCATCGTGTTCGTGCACCGTGCTCATGCGCTTGCGTTCCGAATCGAACGGCACTTCCATGACCCGCGGCCATTGTTGCAGCAACGCATCCTTGCGATAGCCGCCATCAGCGGCGGCCTGGAACAGCGCGACCTCGGTCGGATCGCCAGCAACCGATTCGTCACCTTCCGCCTGCGCATCGTTGCTCAACGCCAGTGCGTGCAGCAGGCTTGCATACGGTTCGGCTTCGTGCGCCAGCTCGTCCGCTGCCATTTCATCCGTTGCGATCAGCTTGCCGTCTGCGAATATTTTCTCCGCACGCATGCGGTTTTGCGTGAGCGTGCCGGTCTTGTCCGAACAGATCCATGTCACCGAGCCCAGCGTCTCGACCGCCGGCAGCCGGCGAATCAGTGCGTTCTCGCGCACCATTCTTCGCGCGCCGAATGCCAGCGAAATGGTGACTACCGCCGGCAATGCCTCCGGAATGGCGGCGACCGCGAGACTGATCGCGGTCAGCAACATCAGCAATGGCGGTTGGCCACGCAGCAGTCCGACCACGAACAGCAGCGCGCAAAGGGCCAGTATCGCCAATGCCAGCCGCTTGCCGAACCGCGCGAGGCGTTTCTGCAGTGGCGTTTGCGCGTCGCTGTCGCTGCCGAGCAGTTCGGCGATATGGCCGATTTCAGTGTGCATACCCGTCGCAACCACTATCGCAAGGGCCCGGCCATAGGTCACGATGGTCCCCTTGAACGCCATGTTCTCCCGTTCGCCAAGTGGCAGGTCGGGGTTGTCGAGAGACTTCGTTTGCTTGTCGCTGGTTTCGGACTCGCCTGTCAGTGCGGCTTCATTGACCTTGAAGTGCGCAGCTTCGATCAGGCGCAGATCGGCCGGTACGATGTTGCCCGCTTCGAGAATGACCACGTCGCCGGGTACCAGGTCTTGGGCGAGAATCTGTTGCGTTTGCCCGTCCCGTACGACGTTGGCGTTGACTGCAGCCATTTTTCGCAGCGCAGCGATGGCGCGCTGTGCGCGAAATTCCTGAACGAAGCCGATCGCCGCGTTGAGTACCACGATGACGATAATCGAAATGGTGTCCGCGACGTCACCGACGACGCCCGAAACGATCGCTGCGCCAATCAGCACCAGAATCATGAAATCGCTGAACTGTTCGAACAATGTGCGCCACACACTGCGTTGCGCCTGCTCGCGGATCCTGTTAGGCCCGTATTGCTCCAGGCGCAAAGCGACTGCGTCCGCACGCAGGCCCGAATCCGCGTCAGTCGCGAGTTCCTGCACGGCTTGCTCGCTGGTCAGGCAATGCCATTGCACTGTCGGCGTGCCGGTCGGTTCGTTAGCGGTCTGGTCCGGGACCGTGGCTGGATGGTCTTTATCCGCCATGAATAAAAACGATGTAGGAGTTGATCAGATAAACCGTGAACAGCATCAGGCTGGCCCAGCCCACCGTTCGATAAAGCCGTGTGCGGGCCCGATAGAACAAGCCAATCACGAATATGCCGGTCATGATCATCGCCGACATCGCCGAAACAGCATGCACGCTCGATACCTTTGACAGAATTGGTGCCTTCAGATATGCCAGGTCGACCACCGGAACGATCGCCATGTTGAACAGATTCGAACCGAGCAGGTTGCCGATCGCCATGTTCAGTGCGGCCAGGCGTAGTGCGGCAATGGTTACCACCAGTTCGGGCGCCGAAGTCGCGAACGCGACGAGCAGGGTACCGACAAAACTCTGGTTCCAGCCCATTGAACGGGCGATCTGGTCGCCGACGACAGGCAGCCAGGCACCTGCCACGATCACCACCAGAGCGGCAATCGCGTAACGAATCGAAGCCTGCTGCAACGTGAATGGCGGCATTCGCTCGGTGGCTTCCTCGACGAATTCGGCCCGGTGGTCGCGTTCATAGCGAAACACCGTGCGCATCGCGAGCAGATAGCTAACGGCGATGACCGGCGAATAGACGCCGATATGACCAAACGTGGGGAGGATGCCTTCGGTACCTTCGAGGACGCAGAAACCGGTGAAACCGATGACGACGATTCCGAACCCGGCTGACAGCACGTGCCCCTGATGCGCCTGGGTGTACACGGATTCGCCGCGGTACAGGAAATCGAGAATGACCAGCAGCGCCAGGTTGAAAACGCAGCTGCCCAGCAAGGAGCCGACGGCAATATTCGGGGCATTCGCCAGCGTCACCGCGCTCACGCCGGTGATCAGTTCCGGCAGCGAAGTGACGGTGGCGAGCAACAGCAATCCGGCCACGGTCTTTCCCATACCGGTACGCTCGGCGATCACACTGCCGTAAATCGACAATCTGTAGCCGGCGACGGTGATCAATGCTACGCAAACGGCAAACTGTAGCCAGATCAGAAGCATCGATATCCGTTCGGGGTCCGCGAGGTAATTTTTCTCAAAAATGTAATCTGGAGTCGCATCAAGTGCTTCTGTACCGGCAGCCGCTCAGGCCCGTTTCCGGGCCGGGATGTTGCTTGATAGCAGCGTCGCGGCGCAGCACGCTCTTTGCAAGTCCGCATTGTGACGAAAAATGCTTGCGTTTGTGTCGGTTCTGTACGGCCAGGTTGCGCAGTAGTTTTTCAACAGCCTGTTTAAAACGATAAGTTTTCAGTGGAGGTATTCGATGCTTCTCGGTCTCGTTCACCAGGTCAGTGATACCGTATCCGCGATCGATCCGATCGAGGATGCGCCGGCATTCGTGGAAACCTGGCTGGAGCACCGGCCGGAACAGCGCAATCTTGCGTCGGCCGACGGCGCCGATGGCGTATCGCCCGACACCATGTACCGGCTGTTTGCCGCTGGCGCACTGACCATTGTCAAGCGCATCCCGAAAATGATCGACGTCATGGTCGAGCGACTGGAATCCGACGAAGTCGATCCCGCCGTGCAATGCGCGGTCGCGACCGTGCTGGCCTATGTGGTGCAGCCGCGTGACCTGATTCCCGATGATGCGCCCGGCGGTTATGGCTTTATTGACGACACCATTTTGTTACACGCCGGTTTTCTCAACATCCTCGCGCTGGAGCCGCCGCATGCCGAACGCTTCAAGACGGAGCAGGAGTACCTGTCCTATATCAGCAGCTTTGCACCAGTCGATGTCATGTCGAAGCTGCAAACCATGGTGCAAAACATGGAAACCACGTTGTCGGTATTCCGCATGCTGCCGCGCGAAGCGCTTGAAGTGACGACGCGTATTATTGTCGACGAACCGCTTCGGGTAACGACACTGCCGGTGTCGGCATCCGGCGAGTTTCACTCTGCGGATGTTCTCGAGCACGCCCCGGACAATGTCATGCAACAGTTCAGCCACGACGGCGACAAACTTGTCGTGCAGTTTCCGGGCGGCGGCATGGCCAGCGACGGCGAGCGTATCTACCAGATTTGACACCCGCATTACAGGTTAAGCGAACTTTTCAGTCTTGTCGCAATCTTATTCCCGCTAACAAATGGTAATTGTCCGCGTTATTGAGCGACGTCAATATAGTCGTCATTATCGCGTGGCAGAATCATTCGCGAAATTTGAGGGAGGAAGCAGATGCCACTTGAAGAATTCCGCGTTGCACAACTCGAGCAAGCGCTTGATAGTCAATACGCTGAATTGCTGGATGAAATTCGCGAAGAACTCGCGCAAAGCGGTGACGGCCAATATATAGAGTTGCTCGGCCGCGGCGGAACTGACGCAGGCGAAGAAGCCGTGCGGGATTTGTTGTGGGGATTGAACGCCGCCTTGTTCGATCGCCACATCCATCAACTTCGTAACATCGAGAATGCGCGCGTGCGCATCCGTGAAGGCAGTTACGGAATCTGTACCGACTGCGGCGATGAAATCGCCTTCGAGCGCCTGCGTGCGCGTCCCGCCGCCAAGCGCTGCATTTATTGCCAGCAGCAGCACGAACGCAGGCACGCGCAGGTTTCCACATCAAATCTCTGATTTATCTCTGACCGGGTTCTCCGATCAGGGCTACAAACAAACACGGGTTGCACGCGGCAGGGCACTGCCGCGCCGGGGCCGCCACCGGGTTTGCATGAGAGCGCCTGGCTTTCGGGCATAATCAGCCAACATTTTCCAGATTCGAGCCCGGTCCCGATGTTTGTTCACTTTTTCCGCGGCGCCATTCCGCCGGCAGGCATGTCACGATGAGTTCGGCTTTTCCCGCCACCGGCACGGAGGATCTGCTCGCCGGATATACCATCGTTGATTTCACCCGGGTACTGGCCGGGCCGTACTGCACGCGCCTGCTCGCCGACCTGGGTGCGCGCGTGATCAAGGTTGAACGACCGGGCGAGGGCGATGAAATCCGTTACATTGTTCGCCAGCTCGAAGAAGGCCGCGCCGACCAGAGCAGTTATTACGTGCGGCTTAACGCCGGCAAGAAGGGCATTTCGATTGACCTGGCCAATCCGCAGGCGCGCGATGTCGTTCTCGATCTGGTGCGAAAGGCCGATGTCGTCGTGGAAAATTTCTCACCCGGTGTGATGAAGCGCTACGGATTCGACGCGCAAACGCTGCGCGCCGACCGGCCCGACCTGGTGTATTGCTCGATTTCCGGATTCGGCCAGAACGGCCCGCTCAGTACCATGCAGGCGTACGCGCACCTCATCAATGCCATCTCCGGCTTGATGGACCTGGACCGCGGCGGCGAGCCGGCACCGCGCGTGGCCTACTTGCAAGCGGCTGACGTGCTGGCTGGCACCCATGCTTTCGGCGCCATTTGCGCGGCGTTGCTGCGCCGCGAGCGCACCGGTGAAGGCGCAACACTCGACGTAT
>JASFUE010000201.1:0-6260 GCA_050050435.1 Burkholderiales bacterium
TGGACATGTGGCCGTCCTTGTGTGTCCCAGTTCCACCAGTAGTCGGTTCCGCGCGCATCAAACAAACCGATGCGCTCGTCGCATGCTTCGATGCCGTCGTCGGTGGTGTCAATACAGACGGTCAGCAGCTCGGTGCTGACGTTGTCCCATTTGCTTTGCGTCTTTCCGTTGCCGACAGTCCGGGTTTCGACCCAGACATTGTCGTCACCGACCGAGCAAAACGATTCGAGCGTTTCTTCTCCGGTGTCCGGATCGAGCACGATCATTTCGACGCAACTGGTCACGGTCACGGAACCCCCTGGTTTGCCGACCAAACGTGCCCGTACTTCGTACTGTGTGAACGTCGGCTCGACCGAAGGATCGCCGCAGTTCGAGCAATTCGAGGCGTCGATGGGCAGTTCGAACTGCGCCCCGGTGCGGTCACATGCGTTGCCGTCATACACCAGGAAGTCCTCGCCGGCCCGCAAAAAGATCTTGTTGGTCTTTGATGTTTTGTCAGTGCCTGTCCCTCTGTAGTTTGCCTGTACGGCGATTTGATGGCGATTCGAATCGACGAACTCGCCTGCAGGGCAATTCTCGAAGGCGATTACATTGAGCAGGAATCCATGCTTCCCGACTTTTGCGCCATTGCCGTTTCCGTTGTTCTGCGCTAGTGCTGTGTTGGCGGCGAACAATGCCGTGATTGCTGCAACTATAAATGCTGTTTTCATTTGCGCACTCCTCCAGTTTGTCGATTTGCCAGAAAGGAACTGAATCGATTTCTGTCCTGTGTCCCCAGCCATATGCAGGCTGGTCTCAACGGAAAGGACCGACGGCCAGGAGGGTCGCGATAGCGGCGTGGGCAGTGCGTGGACGAACGGGCAAGGTGGCGCTGCGCCCGGATTGAGAAACCAGGAGCCTCAACAGTGTTTGCCCGTTGCGCCGACGTCATGTGCGTCAGACACCACGGATTCGCCTGGCAGCCATGCCGCCATGTCCCTGGGGAGTTAGGCCATTGGCTTTGCGTCGCACCCTTTCGGATGAGTTGCCCGTTTCAGGCTTGGGTGCCTTTTGTCACTTTCATAACAATTTCGGAAAGTGCAAGTACAAGCACCACCTCTTGTTTGGCAACTTGCATACCGACCAATCGATTACGAAAGAAAACAGGCGGTTGAGCGGGTTGCCCGCGCGGCGTCTGTTGTCTATAGGCGACGAGTGTCCGGAGTTGCGCCGCCGTTGGTGACATCCGTTTCCCACTCAGCCGGTAGTCGTGCTTACTTCATTGCATATATTGCGAGTCGTCGATACCGTTTTCGAGGAAGCTGGACGCGGGCATGCCGGCGACTGTTATGCAATTGGCTGTTTCTCATACCAAGTGCTACTCTGCGTGATGACGATTCACCGATCAGGTTGAAACACCGTGTCGGCGAATAGACAAGGAGTCTGCGGTGAAACATCAATGCTTTCTATGCAGTCCATCTAATCCTGAGCAAATCGTCGATGGTTCTGCCGTTGCATTCGGCGAACGTTTTGTGGGACCTCCCGGACGGGTCCATGGGGGAATTGCCGTCGGCGCATTGCTCTGCCCGGCGCTAAAGAACGCCAGCGATGCGGGATTTGAGCATCCGATAGTCGAGTATGTCACGGGCCGGCTGCGTGCACCCGTTCCCCTGACAAAGCCACTGCGAGTGGAATTACGCGACGGAGATCCGGTCGACGTCGATCTATGCGACGGTGCAAGCGTTGTGGTGTCTGGCAGCGTTCGCGTCATCGATCGGCGAGTGACGCCGGGCGGTCTGATCAAACGGCCACCGGAACAACTTGACGAGCAGTTAAACGAATTTTCGCAACTCGCTGATGTTGAGTTGGATGGTCCAACGCTCGTAGAGGAATACACTCAGTATTGCAAGGCAAGAGGGGTAGAGAAGCAGATAGACATCCCTTGTTTTGGTTGTTCAGAAAAAGAGCATGCGCTGAAATTGCATAACCGCGCGTCGAGCAAGGGCGATCTGTGGACGCGCTGGATAACCGAACCGCAATTTGTCGATGCGCCGGGCCAACTTGCAGCGTCAATTGTGACAGCGGCACTGGACTGCTCGAACCTTTGGGTGCTGAATGCGCGTGAGCCGGAACTGAGTTTGCAAATGCGGTTGGAGGAACAGAAGTGGTGGATCACCGGCACGCATTCGGTGCACTTCATTCGTGTGCCGCCAATCGATTGTGATTATCGCGTATTAACCCGTTTTATTCGTCAGGAAGGACGCAAGGGTTTTACCATGGCGGCATTGATGGATCGCGAAGGAACTGTATTTGCCGTTGCCGAAGCGGTTTCGATCCTGATTGACGTCCCTAAAGAGATGCAAATCCTTTGAAGAAACTCAGCACCGGGCTCATTGCCATTCGTGGTCGAGCGTGGTTCGCCTGGTCGGCTTCTGTTGCCCTTTTCCGGCGGGCGAGTCAACTTACCGCACCTATTACATTGCCATGCCGCCATCGACGTTATACACATGCCCGGTGATGAACGACGCTTCGTCAGATGCAAGGAATGCAATCATCGCAGCGGTTTCTTCCGGACGACCCGGGCGGCCGAGTGGCGTCATGGCCATCACCCGGTCCAGCGTGTCGGCCGGCAGCCGTTCGAGTTGTCGCTGGGCGAAATCAGTCATGGTCAGTGTTGGTGAAACCGAATTGACGCGAATGCCGGACCTGGCGAATTCGCGGGCAAGCGCCTTGGTCAATGCGATTAATGCGCCTTTGGAAGTGGAGTAGGCAGCGGTTCCCAACAAACCGCCGCCGCGCTGGCCGGCGACCGAACTCACGTTGACGATGCTGCCGCCATTCTGTTTCAGCATCACCGGGATCACTGCCTGGCAGCATAGCCACGCACCAGTGGTGTTGATGCGCATAACCCGCTCGAACTCCTGCAGACCGATTTCAAGAAAGGGCTTGGAGCTTTCGGTGCCGGCGTTGTTGATCAGGACGTCGATGCGACCCCACTGATCGAGCGTCTTCTTTACCATCTGATTGACGCTCGCTTCATCGGCGATATCCACCTGAACCGGCATTGCTTCAATGCTTTCTGACTCAAGGCGCTTTGCGATGGCCTCGGCTGCGTCCGCGCGCAAGTCAGCGATGACGACACGCATTTTTTTCCTGGCGAGTGCCCCTGCCGTGGCTTCGCCGATGCCACCGGCCGCGCCGGTGACGATTGCCACTCCTGATTCGCTTGTCATTGTGCTGGAGTCCTCATCCGGGAAAATCATTTGCGCTTATTTCTACCGCATGTTGTTTGTCCCCGTTTCGGGCAAATTGACGGTGCGGCTGGAACCCTGGCGCAATCGGTCGCGAGCATATCATTTTCATGGATAACCAGCCGCTTGCCCGGGGGACCGGAGCCGACACCTGCGCATTGCCAGGACGCGAGCTTCCTGGTTCGTTCGCTATTCAGGTTGCTGATTGGGGGGTGAAGCGCGATTGGCACACGATCCGATCGGCGGAATCACGGATCGGACACGACTGTAGCATGTGTGCTCGCCCGGCGAGCAGGGAATCATGCCTCCGGGGTGGAGGGCGGCGATTCGTCGTCGTTGGACTGAGCCGGTGCTTCCGGTTCCGAATCTTCTTTCAGTTGCGCCTTCTGTCGGCGTTTTTCTTCTTTCTTCTGTTTCTTGGCAAGTTCTCTCTGGCGTTTGGCGTATGAATAGTTTGTTTTCGGCAAGTGACTTCCTGTGTGAATGGGTTTTTGGCGAATTGCGAGGCCTAAGCATACTCTCTTAACGTTTGTGCGGCTTCGTGACGCGCCCGGCCGAGCCAACAAGTGTTGCGGCCGATGGTGCGTGCATGCGTTGTTCGGAGCGAGTGCGAACCCGCGGAGTGCGTAGTCCGCTGCTGAAAGGATTTGCGTTTCTGGCTGTCAGGCGTGCGGCGCCAGGCCCGCAAGAGCTGTATCTACTATGCCTTCGAGTGTGCGGCGGTCAGGCTTAGTCTTGGCGAGAACGTTCATGCCCTGCACGAGTGTGACGAGAAAACGGGCCACTTCAGGTCCTGCGTCGGAACGGATCTCGCCACCTGCGCGTGCTCGTGCCAGCGCGGAAGCAAATGTCGTCTCGAGTCGCGCCAGATGCAGATCGAACATGCCGGCCAGTTCAGGATCGTTGCGGGCGAACTCGACCAGGGAATTCGTGATCAGACAGCCAAACCGGCGATCGCCGTCAACCATTGCATCGATGAGATGAGCGAAATAGCTGCGGATTCCGTCAAGTCCCGATGATGCACCGTTGATGCGGCGCATTGCTTCAGCGGAGACAGTTTCCGCGTAGCGCTTCAACGCTTCAACAAAGAGGCCGCGCTTGGAACCGAATGCAGCGTAGATACTGCCCGGGTTGAGTGCCATTGCGCTGCACAGGTCCTGCATCGGCGTGCTCTCATAACCCTGCTGCCAAAAGGTGTGTAGAGCCCCATCCAGTGCCGCATCCGTATCAAATTCTCTGGAACGTCCCATCGCCTCTATCTGTAATAATCATTCAAGAAAGGAGTTGACATTCTAATACAACGTGGTCAGTATCCGCTAGCTAAATATTGAATGAACATTCATCAAAGGAGCTGGGATGCGAATCGTGGTTATGGGCACCGGTGGTGTAGGTGGATATTTCGGAGCGCGCCTCGCCAGCGCGGGGCACGAGGTCATATTCGTGGCGCGCGGCAAGCATCTGAAGGCTATACGCGATAACGGGCTGTTTATCGAAAGTCCCCGTGGCGACTTGCACCTTCAGGATGTCAAGGTTGTCGAAACGCCCGAACAGGCCGAAGCGGCGGATATCGTCTTGCTTGGTGTGAAGCTGTGGGACACGGACGCTGCTGCAGACTTGATCCGGCCCTTAACAGAGAGTGGAGCAGGTGTGATTTCCATTCAGAATGGTGTCGTGAAAGACGAAATTCTGAGCGAGCGGCTTGGTTCTTCCAGCGTCATCGGGGGTGTGTGCTACATCGCATCGGAAATAGTGGCTCCGGGTCACATACGTCATTCCGGCACCATGCAGAAGCTCGTGTTTGGAGAGTACGACGGTTCTGTCTCGCCACGGGTCACGCAGTTTCGCGATGCGTGCGTCGATGCTGGCATCGACATCGAGATCAGTCCGGATATCCGGCTGACTATCTGGGATAAGTTTGTGTTTCTCGTGGGTTTGTCCGGTACCACCGGTCTCGCGCGTGTGCCGATCGGGCCAATCCGCACCAACCCGCGGTCCCGTGCGTTCCTGCACGACGTCATGGACGAGGTTGTGCAGGTCGGGAGAGCCGAAGGTGTTGCCCTTTCCGAGGACTACGCGATGGGACGGCTCGATTTCTGTGATCAGATTCCGGCAACCATGACATCATCGATGCACAACGACCTTGAACGAGGCAATCGCCTCGAGGTGCGGTGGCTCAGTGGTGATGTTGTCATGCGCGGTGGACGGGCGGGCATCCCCACGCCGTGTAACCGGGCAGTATTCGACATCCTGTCAGTGCACAGCGAAGGGCGGCCATGACCGGGTGCAACAAGTTCGCGACCCGGTTCATCGCCGCAACGGCGCTGCGATTACGCCCGAATTATCTGTAACCCCGCATCGCGCCGCTACCGTACCACTGCTGTAATTGATCCCTTTGCTCCGGCGTGAGCACGGCAGCCACTCGTTTCTGCGCTTCGATGTTGGCCTGAATCATCTTGCGTTGCAGCTGCTCGATTTTCCCGGCCTGGGCATTGATCGCGGACGGGTCTGGGGAATCGGAATAGTAGAGCTCTTGGAGTTTGTATTGCTCTTCGCGCATCTGGGTCATGAGATCCCATTGCTCTTTGCGTGCCTGTTTCTGGATCGCTGCGATCTTGTCGCGCTGGTTCGCGCTGAGGTCGAGCCCGTAGTAGTCCCCCGGGCCCGTATTGCCGGGTCCCATGTAACCGGGCCCCATCATTCCTGGTCCCATCATCCCGGGGCCCATGCCGGGCCCCATCATTCCTGGTCCCATCATCCCGGGGCCCATGCCGGGGCCCATCATGCCGGGGCCCATCATGCCGGGGCCCATCATGCCGGGGCCCATACCCCAGCCACCAGCGCCCGGGCCTGTCTGATGTGCACTGACTGCTCCGACGATGCCTGTAAGCATTGCCGCCAGGATAATCCTGGAAATCTGTTTCTTGCTGATCATGGTTGTCTCCGATTCAACTTGGTGGATGCGCAAGCGACTGCGCGTACGTTCACCCGAAGACAAACAGCGGGTGAACTCTCGACGTGTCAACTTTGCGC
>JASFUE010000202.1:0-6232 GCA_050050435.1 Burkholderiales bacterium
CGGTATTTCACATGTTGAATCATCCGAAACCCGCTCCTGAATACCAAATGGGATGGGGTGACAAAGAGATCGTGAGAAAAGCGCTGGAGAGAATTCTCTCGTGGGAATTTGACCGGATAATAATTGCGCACGGAAACCTGATCGAATCCGAAGCAAAAGCGGTGGCGAGCGAGGCGTGGAAGAACGTATTGAAAAGCTGAGGCTAGCTGAAATGCAGCCCAGGCCACACCCGTCGAGTCCGGACATCTTGCAGGACGATCTTCTTATTACTGATGTAGCTCGCTTCGATCCTCAGAGCATACCCCATTCGTATTCACGTCTACATCGAGACAACGCAGCACCAAATCCCCGCTATCGGGAACGAGTGCGCAAAGTATCCGTCGGCAGGCGAACGAGGTGTCCCTGCCCGGAATGCCCGAAACACGTTCGTACGCCGTCTGGGCTCCCATGAGGTTAGCGCAAAGTGCCAGCGGCTCACTGACCTTCGCGGTGCGTCCGCGAGTCATCGCTCATTTCGGCGGAAGGATCCTGGTCGCATTGGCGCTGCTGTTGCTGGTGCCATTGGCGGTCTGCATACTGGCCGGTGACAGCACAGTCGCCCTGCGGTTGTCAGTGACGATTGCGTTACTTCTGGTTATTGGCGTCCTGATCGCGCAGGTGCGCATCGCTGAGCCGCTGCAACACAACGAAGCGCTCGTTCTTGCTGCACTGACTTTCGTGTTGCCACCAATTATTCTCGTCTACCCGTTGGTCGGTTATGGTATTGAGTCCATTGACGCCTGGTTTGAAGCCGTTTCGGCCGTTACGACAACCGGTCTCAGTACCCTTGGATCACCGCAAACACTGCCGGGCAGCCTGCTGTTCATGCGGGCCTGGCTACAGTGGGCTGGCGGGCTTGCTATCGTCGTGCTGGTATTGGCCTTCGTCGGAAACTCAAGCTTCACTGCACGTTACCTCGGCTTCGATAGCGCCGAAGCGCAGGATATCGCCGGCGGCACCCGCGCACATGCGAAGCGAGCGATCCTCATCTACGTCGGCGTGACGATAATTGGAATCGTCGTACTTTCCGTGTTTCTCGACAACTGGGCGCAAGCCACAGTGTACGGGTTGGCTGCAATTTCCACGGGTGGTTTCGCGAGCAAACCAGATAGCGTCGCAGGGTTTTCGCTGCCAGCTCAGGCGGCAGTAATGACTCTGTGCGTGGCAGGCGCCATTGCGTTCTACAGCTATTACCGACCGGCCTACCAAACCTGGCGCGTCGCAATTCGGGATGTTCAGCTTAGAGCCTTGCTGGTGGCCGCCATCGCGGTCTCTGTGCTGTTGTACTGGTTACTCCCTGCCAACGGCAGTATGCTGGAACGCGCAGCGCATGCAATCCAGATGGGCATCTCGGCACAAACGACCGCGGGATTTTCTTCACTGGAGGTCTCCAGAACCAGCAACGCAGCACAGCTAACGATGGTTGTAGCGATGTTGACCGGCGGCGCACTCGGCTCCACTGCTGGAGGCATCAAAATGCTCCGACTGGTTGTGATGTGGCGTTTGTTGCGTTTGTTATTGACACGACTGGCCGTACCCGTGTCGGCACACGTCGTCTTGCGAGTCGAGGGATCACGAGTATCGCGCAAGGAACTGGAGTCGATGCTCGCCGTGGTGTTCGCGTTCTTAATGGTTCTTCTTGCCGGTTGGTTCGCGTTTCTTTACTACGGGCACGCGCCGATGGCTTCATTGTTCGAGGTGTCCTCGGCACTCGCTACGGCAGGACTATCCAGTGGACTTTCCGGGCCCGAACTTCAGCCAGTGTTGAAGGCGGTTCTCTGTATAGTGATGCTGATGGGCCGGGTCGAGACCGTGGCGCTGCTCGTGCTGCTCGCGCCCAGGACCTGGGTTGGAAAACGACGGAGTGCAATATGAGAATCGTGCTTGTGGGTGCAAGTGCGTTGACTGTAGCCACAGCCCGCGCGCTTCTGAACCGGAAACATGAAGTGGTAATTATCGACAAGGAAAAGGCAAGGCTCGATGAGCTGGAGGAAGAACTCGACTGCGGCTTGATGCACGGCGAAGGCAGCCGTCCCTCGGTGCTGAAGGAAGCTGGTCCGGAAAATACCGACGCGCTGCTGTGCCTCGGAGAGGACGATCAGAACAACATCATTGCTTCGCTTGTTGGTCGGGAACTTGGATTCAACAGAGTGGTAACAAAGATCGAAGATGCGGAGTACCAGCCGATCTGTCGCCATCTCGGATTGAGCGACATCATCGTGCCCGATCTGGAGGTCGGGCGATCGATAGCCGACATGGTCGAAGGCGAAGAAAAAACCAGTTTATCGGCACGGCTTAGCGGTGACCTGCGCTTTTTTACATTTATTGCTGGAAAAGAGCAGGCAGTGCGCTGTGACGAACTCGACTTGCCGGAGCAGGCGCGTCTCCTGGCAGTTACGAGCGACGAACGTTCAGTGTTGGGACAGCCCGATACCCAAATCAATGAAGGCGACGAAGTTGTTCTGATCACTGACGCGAAACATGCACCTGGCTTGCGCAAACGTTTCGCCAACGACAAGGAAAATCAGAAATAGATTAACTCTTCGGTCGGTTGGCCGCGCCGTGCGCGAAGGGTTCTGCACTCAACCGGATGGAAACAGGGAGACACAATGTTTGGAGGCATTCGACTCGGTCGCATCGCTGGTCTGGAAGTGATTCTGGACTGGAGCCTGTTGATTGTCTTTTCACTGATTCTGGTGAGCCTGGGTGTGGGCGTGTTTCCAGCCTGGCATCCGGATTGGTCCACCATGCTCGCATGGACTATTGCAGCAGCAGCCGCAATTCTTTTCTTTGTGTCGATATTGCTGCACGAAATGTCTCACGCCCTGGTGGGCCGCGCGGTCGGCATCCGGATACCGCGGATCACTTTGTTCATGTTCGGTGGCATGGCACAAATGGAAGGCGAGCCACCGTCCTGGCGCGCGGAACTTGTCATGGCTCTGATCGGACCGGTCACCAGCCTGATACTCGGCGTCGTGTTTCTGACACTGGCCGGCTCGCTGGCCGGTGGCATCGAGCTCGATCCGGAGCATCCGCGAGAAGCACTCGCTTTGCTCGGACCCGTGCCCACTCTGCTCATGTGGCTCGGGCAGATCAACATCTTGCTCGCGATTTTCAATCTGGTGCCCGGGTTTCCGCTCGATGGTGGACGCGCGTTGCGTGCGCTTCTGTGGGGCCTGACTGGCGATTTGCAGCGCGCTACACGCTGGGCCTCGCGCGGCGGACAGGCATTTGCCTGGCTGTTGACTGGCATCGGTATCGCGATGATGCTTGGCATCCCGGTGCCCCCGTTTGGGCGAGGGCTGGTAAGCGGCCTGTGGCTGGTCTTCATCGGATGGTTCCTCAATAACGCCGCCACTATGGGCTACCGACAACTGGTCGTACGGGACGCACTGGAAGATGTGCCGGTATCGCGGTTGATGCTGAAAAAAATCACCATGGTCGATCCCGGCGAGAGTGTTCACGATCTGATCGAGCAGCAACTGATGCCGAGCGGGCAACGCGCTTTCCCCGTTACCGAGAATACCCGACTCGTGGGCCTCGTCAGCCTGCAAGACCTGAACAGAGTGCCGCGCGACCATTGGAGCCAGACAGCAATCAAAACCATCATGACGCCGCGTTCCAGGCTGACCACCGTGGCACCCCACGATAGCGCGGGGAATGCACTGTCATTGCTCGCCCGGCAAAACCTGAATCAACTTCCTGTGGTCGACGGCGAGCATGTAGTCGGTATGCTGCGGCGCGAGGACATCATCAAATGGTTGTCGCTTCAAGCCGACGCTCATCCGGGTGGCACGGGATTGTCAGCAAAGGACTGAGTCGTAACATCCCCCGTTTACGAAACGTGGACTGAAACGAAAATGGGCATCGTGTAACGAGGTGTATCGTTGCCATGCTTGTAACTGCACAGATCAAACAGGAGGTTTTATCTAATGCAAACCATTCTGGGATCAGGCGGCGCTATCGGTATTGAGTTGTCAAAGGCGCTCAGACAGCACACGAGCGACGTACGCCTGGTTAGCCGAAACCCACAGAGAGTGAACCCCGCGGATCATTTGTTTCCGGCCGACCTTACCAGTTCCGAGGATGTGCAGACAGCCGTTGCCGGGTCCGATATCGTTTATCTGACGGCAGGGCTGCCGTATGACGCCCGGGTGTGGCAGAACACATGGCCACTTATCATGAAAAATGTGATTGATGCATGCAAAACACATCAAGCCAAACTGGTCTTCTTTGACAACGTCTATATGTATGACCCGGATTACCTGAACTCGATGACCGAGGAAACACCAATCAGACCGGTTAGCAAGAAAGGCATCGTCAGGGCACAACTCGTCGACATGATCCTGAAGGAAACCGGGAGAGGCGCTTTGCGGGCCGTGATCGCCAGGTCGGCGGATTTCTATGGCCCTTCAATCGGCAATACCAGCGTGCTGACAGAAACCGTGTTCAAGAATCTTGCCAAGAAAAAGAAAGCGAACTGGTTGGGCTCGGCGAATTATCAGCATTCATTTACCTTCACGCCAGACGCAGGAAAAGCGACAGCCCTGTTGGGAAATACGGAGGATGCATTCAACCAGGTATGGCATTTACCGACGGCCCCGCATCCGTTGACAGGGAAAGAATGGATTGAAGCCATTGCGAAAGAATTGGGCGTAGCGCCCGGATTCCGGGTTGTTTCGAAGTTCATGGCACGGACAATTGGGGTGTTCGTGCCCATCATGAAAGAGCTGGCAGAGATGATGTATCAATACGATCGCGATTATGTCTTCAACAGCGGCAAATTCGAAAAGCGATTTGATTTTGTGCCAACGGCGTATCTCGAAGGAATACGGACTATTGTCCGAAGCGATTATGCACAGCAACGTTCAGCGCAAGGAGGAAAATCATGAACAAGCTTTCTCCCAATGCTCTTGGTATCGCGATCGGCGTGCTCTGGGCCGCCTATATCCTGTTCTGCGGGGTCACCGCCATGTTTGGGTGGGGCGTTGCGCTCGTTGAAGCGATCTCTTCGCTTTATATCGGCTACGGCCCTTCCATCGGCGGCGCCATCATCGGAGCGATTTGGGGGTTTGTCGACGGCTACATCGCCGGCGCTGTCATTGGCTGGCTATACAATAGGCTGGCGAAATAAACAGAGATTGAACGCGTTGCACGCCCGACATCTGGCGGTAACAGGCGCTGGCCGCAATGCATCCCTGCAGTCTGACCGCTACTTCGCTCCTTCGAGCGGAGCACGGCCGGCGTTTGCGTTAAAACGGAGAACAGGAAACCATGCCGCAAGCAATGCACAACCATAGCCAATGGCCGATGGGCGACCAGCTCGGCGCTGGTAATCATCTGACCCCGCAAAAACGCCTGGAAGCGCTGGCGCTGGTGCGGCAGGGAAACTTGTATGACCTCAGCCAGACGATCGAACTCGGCGCGCCGCGTTTCGAGCCCCAACAGACGTCCTACCTGCTCCTCGGCGCGCCGAACTGGCAGGGCGGCATTCGACGGCGCCGGCAAGCCGGCGCCACCAACGATGTCGGTGTCAACCTCGAACGCATCGAGATGACCACGCATGTCGGCACCCATATCGATGCGCTCGGCCACTTCACCATCGGCGCGGAAATGTATGGCGGCCGCGATGCCAACGAGGTCTCGACCGATTTCGGTCTCGTGAAACTGGGAATCGAGCACGCGCCGTCGATTGTCTCGCGCGGTTTGATGCTCGATGTCTCAGGACTCGATGGCGGCCCGTTTCTGGAAGCGGGTCGCAGCATCGGGCCGGATGACCTGAAGAGAAGCCTGGCAGCCAGCAAACTGGAAGTCCGCCCGGGCGACATCATGCTGATCCATACCGGCTGGGGCCGCTTCTACATGGCCGACAATCCCCGCTATCTCAGCGGTGAGCCGGGAATCAATCTTGCCGCCGCGCAATGGCTGACGCGGCAAGGGGTGACCGCGATCGGGACAGATACCATGGCGGTCGAAGTATTGCCTGGCGAAGACGCACCAAGCATACAAATGCCCGTCCACCAGCACTGCCTGGTCGAGGCCGGCGTTTACCTGATCGAGAATCTGTTGCTCACGCCTCTGGTTGGGGCCGGCATCGTCGAATGCTGTTTCATTCTGCTGCCGGTGAAATTCAAGGGCGCCACTGGATCGCCCGCCCGTCCGATCGCCATGGTCTGAAACCGCAGACCGGCAG
>JASFUE010000203.1:0-6209 GCA_050050435.1 Burkholderiales bacterium
ACGATCACCCCTGGTCGGACAGTTCCAACTTGAGTTCGGCCAGAAAACGCCGGATACGCTTTGCATTCTGACCCAGATCACTGCGTCCGAGGCGCGACTTGGAGCGAACGTCGACCCTGGCACCATTTTCCGTGGGGGTAATCCTCACCACCATGTCATCCTTGAAACCGTACAGGAGCGAGGTGTCGGTCGCCTCAATGCGCATATCCTGTTCGCTGGCATCGACAATTTCCAATCCCATTTTCGCGATCACCTTGTCTGCGGCTTCAAAGACTTTTGCGGCCGGCAATGTCACCATCAGCGGCTGCAAGTCCGGATACGCTTCTTTCTGCTGTGCGGCCACCTCCGGACCGTCATAGACCACGGAATGATCGCCTGGTCCGCGAATCGATTCGACCACGACAAATTTCGGCGGATCTTCAACATCGGTCGTGATGTCGTGGATATAGGGATGCGCATCCAGCGTTTTTTTCCAGCTTAACGGAACATAGACGGTAATTGCCGCGACAAGCACGCCAATTACGCCCATCACAACCATAGCGCGTGTTTTGCGGGAGAATGCGAGGCCGATGACCGACAACACCAATGCAAAAATGGCTGCATAGAATGACACCTTGATGATCAGGAAGCCGGTGCGGAAATGCCACAAGTCGAGCTGATAACCAATACCGGAAAATACCGCCGCCAGTGCACACGCCAGTGCAAGAATGAACCCGATAACGACCAAGAGGCGTGCAACCGGTCTTTCGGTTGATGAGGTCTGTGCATTCATGGTTACCTCCAATTGATATCTTGCCAGCGGCTTTCGCCGTCATGCTCATTGTAATCTCTCACATCACAATAGGCATCCGCTCTCGGCCTTGCACCGGATCCCGCCATGGCCGTGAGACAATGAGCAGTTAATGAAGCCCACTTTTCTTGCGCTTGCCAGCGCCGCCTTCATCTCGGGGGCGAACATGCGACTGTTCGACTCGCTGCTGCCTACTATCGCCGAGGGCTTCGAAGTCGCACCAACGGTCGCGTCCATCGTTGTCACCGCCTTCACACTGGCGTACGGACTATTCCAGATTGCATATGGTCCGCTTGGCGACCGGGTCGGTCGCCTGCGCACCGTCGCGATTGCCATGCTGATCGCGTGTCTCGGATCGCTCGGCTCAGCGATCGCCCCGAACTTGCCCGGCCTCGCACTGCTGCGCTTCATCACTGGTATAGGCGCCGCCGGCATCATTCCGGTGTCAATCGCCTGGGTCGGCGATCACACCTCATACGAAGACCGTCAAGCCACGCTCGGCCGGTTCATCGGATTCACCCTGACCGGCCAGATCCTCGGCCCTGCTCTCGGCGGCGCACTTGCCGAATGGCTGAGCTGGCGAGACGTCTTCTACGTTTTCACAATTGCATTCCTGATCGTGAGCATTGCGCTATTCAGGCTCGATCACAACGAACGCAAGTACGCCACCAGCGCAACCGGCGCAACGCCACCAAACCGGTCATCGCAAAATTTCCTGCGCATGTATCTCGACATTCTTCGGGCGCCCTGGGTGCGTATTGTGCTCCTGACCGTTTTTATCGAAGGCACGCTGTTCTATGGCACCTTTGCCTATATCGGCGCCTGGCTCAAACAGGCATTTGATGTCTCCTATCTGATCATTGGCGCCATGCTCGCCGGCTTCGGCCTCGGTGGCGTGTTCTACAGCGTTTCGGTGAAATGGTTGCTACGCCGGCTCGGCGAATCCGGTTTTGCCATCGGCGGTGCGCTGATGCTGCTGGCATTCTTCATCTGCCTGCCCTTGTCACCGACCTGGAAGGTGGTCGGACCGTTATGCGTCTTTGGCGGCTTCGGCTTCTACATGCTTCACAATACCTTGCAGACCAAGGCGACGGAAATGTACCCCCGCGCACGCGGGATGGCGATATCGGCGTTTGCGTTGAGCCTGTTTTGCGGACAGGCGATTGGCGTAGCCATGTTCGGCCGTGTCATTACGGCATTCGGTTACGGCTGGACTTTCACCCTCACCGGGTTCGCCTTTGTGCTGCTGGCCATATGGTTCGCGAAACGTCTGCAGTAACCGGAAAACCGACGCCCAATGCGAAGCTAGCAGTTTCAGGCAACCAGCCCGACTGCCGGGCCCAAGGCAACAGCCGGGCCCGGCGATGCGAGTCAGGATCTCAGCTCACACCCTCGACGATACGCATGTCACGCACTGCACCATCGCCCAGCGCTTTAAGGGCTTCCTGGTAACCGGGGCTGTCATGCGCCGCGATTGCCTTCTCGACACTGTCGAATTCCACCATTACGGTGCGTTCATTGATTCCGGCTTCATAGGTGATAGTCGGCATGCCCCGCACAAGAAAGCGCCCGCCCGCGGCCTGAATTGCCGGTGCAGCCAGTTTCGCATAGGCCGCCATTTTCTCGGGGTCGTTGATTGAGTGATACAACGAGATCAAATAGCCCTTTGCCATGTGTGCTCCTCCTTGATTGTCAGGGTCATGATGGTTGAACGCGAGTTACAACCCCGATCATAGGCGATTTCACACAGTGGTCAAACGCGGCACGACAAGACGCGCATGCCGGTCAGCTACCTGCGGTAAGCTCTGATGCCCATGAAAGCGCTTGTGCGACATTTTCTCTACGCTGCCGGCTTGGTCCTGCTCGGCATGCTCTGCGTCGTGGTTCTGGGCTATGCGGTGATGTTGCAACATCTGCCAGAGCTCAAACCATGGCACACGGTCGAATTGACCGAAGACTTTCACGCCGGCAGCCAAACCGCAGCGTTTTCCGCTTACCTCGAAGCCGAAGACCGTGTATTCGCCGAGATGCACGACAAGATTCTTGAACACACTCCACCCGAAGACCGCTTCGCTTTCAATCGCTACAACCCTGGCAGTCTGTCCGACCCGGAACTGGTAGAACCGAACTGGAACCGGACGTTTGAACTGGGCGGTCCCGCGGCACGCGGTGGCGTACTGTTGCTCCACGGACTGTCGGATTCGCCCTACAGCCTGCGCAGCATAGGCGAGCAACTGAACGAGGAAGGCTGGAAGGTGCTCGGCATGCGCTTGCCTGCCCATGGCACGATCCCGGGTGCCTTGCGCAACTATGATCGCGACGATGCGCGCGCAGCAACACGCATTGGCATGCGCCACCTCAAAGATCAGCTCGGCGAGGATGCACCGCTGATAATCGTTGGGTATTCCAGCGGCGCTACGCTGGCGGCCGACTACGCGTTGCAAACCCGCAACCACCCGGATTTACCCGGTATCGACGGCCTGATTCTGCTATCACCCGCCTTCGCCGTCGCGCCAATTGCTGCCCTGGCCAAGTGGCAGTCGCGCGTGGGAAAACTGCTCGGCATCGATAAACTTGCCTGGCAGATCGTGACGCCCGAGTTCGATCCCTACAAGTACAACTCCTTCGCGGTTCACGCCGGACACCAGATTTACCAGCTGACCCTGGAAGTCGACCAGCAGTTGCTGTTGGCGCACAGGAACGGCCCTATTGAAGGTTTTCCTCCGACCCTGGCATTCCAGTCGGTGGCCGACGCAACGGTGCACGCACCGGCGGTTGCTACCCGGCTGCTGGGCCGCCTTGGCGAAAACGGTAGCGCGTTGGTGCTCTATGACATCAACCGGCATACAGACGTGGAACCCCTGTATCGGTCCGATACCGGGAGCTGGGTTGCGGAACTGATCTCCGGGGCGACCGGCTACTCGATAACATTGCTGACCAATCGGGATTCGGATACCGATAGCGTGGAAGCCATCACCCGCCCGGCTGGTGCAAGCACGACGGCTCGCGAGCACCTCGACCTGAAATGGCCATCGAACGTGTATTCGCTTGCGCACGTGGCACTTTGCTTCCCCCCAGACGACCCGGTGTACGGGGCAGCCAAAAATGATGATGGCAAGCTGCTGGATATTGGCGCGGTCGAGCTGCGCGGAGAAACGGGTGTACTGGCAATATCCGCTTCGTTGCTGTCGCGCCTGCGTCACAATCCCTTCTATTCCTACCAGGCGCTTCGAATTCGCCAGTTCGCTCAACGAATCATTCGTACGCATTCGTCGTCACAACATTGACCCTGCCCGGCGTTGTAGCAGCTCATCGGCAGAACAGGACTTTGCATGCAACTGCCCCGCGAATGCCGGCAGGCGCAAAGAAAAAGCCCCGGCAGACTCTGCCACCGGGGCCATGATCACTTCGAAGTTGATATTGATATCAGGGCCTGCTATCCCGGCGCGAGCCAACAATGCACCAACTTATCTGCCACTGGAAGTGAAATGCCGGCCCGTCAGTTATTGTCGTCGGAACTGGCCTGCTTGGCACCGCCGGGCTTGCGTCCGGGTGCGCGAGGCGGCACATGAGCCGACAGCCGATAGCTCATGCCTTCGATTTTTTTCTCACCTGAATAACGGGTGACGTGACAACAAATCACTTCGCCGGCGGCTGAGAGCTGTGATAACTGGCGTTGCACCTGTGCCTGTGGCATGTCGAGCGCCTTGGCTATTTCAGCGTCAAGCTGCTCGCCATTGGCTCTAAGATACTGAAGAATTGCGGAGTTCATGTAACGAATTCCTGCTGCACATTAGATGGAAAGCGCTCAAGTGTGCGCTACGGTGGCCTCAGGATCAACCCCAGATACTGCGCCATCGCCGCCAACAGGCCCTGTCACGGGACCCAATACGCCATTTCCATGGGGAGATCAACGGCGTCTCGTGGCGGATTTGCGGGCAAGGTACGGTAGTGCCCGGCCCCCATTCTGGCACTGACGGCGAGAACCAGCGCGTCGATAATATCGTCCGGCGCAACCTGCCGGCGCCGGTATCGGGCCATCGCCTGCTCGTAGACGGTCCCGGCTGCCGGAAAGAAACGGCGCAGCACCTCGATGCGCTCATCTCGCCCGGGCCGCGTTTTTTTGCTGTGGCACATCGGTTTTGCGCCGTTCAGTGCCCAAAAACAGACTTCCGGATGGCTCTCACGCAACACGCCGCGCAATCCGGGGTCGGCCTGCAGTAACTCGTCGACAACCCGGATCCTCGGCGCAATCAGCCACGATTGCTTGCTGATGCCCCGCCCGGTAGTTCGACGGTTGATGGCGAGCGCCTCCTGATAGTCGCGCGCGCGCAAACTTGCCCGTGCCGGTACGGGAAATACGCTGGATCCGCGAAGACGGCCGAGCTGGCCACGCGCTTCGCGGTCACAGGCGCGCTGGTCACACTCAGAGTCAAGCAACCCGATTGGAATGTCGATGAACACCATGGTTGCCAACGTGGCGATCGTGGCAATGGCATTGGTCGCCACCAACCGAACCGACCAGTTGCCACCGCCAGTCATGCTCACGCAGACCCAGCCGCCCGGACAACCGTCCGCGCCCACGTAAACCAGTTCCTCCACTTTCTCCATGTGACCTATGACTTCAGGCGCATTGGCAGCACGAACTGCGGTCCCTTCGCCGCCTGGTTTGCCATGTGTGCTCCAGGCGGCGGCCCCATCGACAGCTCAGGCAGGCGACGCGCACCTGTGAGCGAACGGTTCGGGGGAATGGCTGAGCCTATGACTTTTGTTGCCCAAATCGAATACCGGCTGTTTCTACTCGGGCTTGAACTCATCTAACTGGTAATACTCGACCGGTCCCTCGTCCTTGAAATCCTTGTTGCTCTGGTCTGATGGGGCTCGGAGCGGTTTCGCCGGCGCTGGCTGCACTTGCTCAATGTCTAGAGAATCGATTCGTAGCTTGAGTGAATCGGCATCCCCGGGTTGCGTCTCTTCCTGCAGTGTCTCATTTGACAAACTCTTCACTGATTCAACAGAGTCGGTGCTCAATACGCGGGCATCTTCCGGTTCCGCTCCCTGATTGGCAGCCCCAGGTGGCGGTTCTTCCTGCAGGTCCTTGTTTGACAGACTCTTAACCGATTCAACAGAGTCATTACCCAACTCGCGGATTTCATCCATCTCCGCACCGCGAATGGCTTCCCCCAGGTCAACACCGCTCGTGCTCACCCCTCTCAAGTCGATCCCTGTGACGTCAGCACCTTTCAAATCAATATTGGTGAGATCCGCCCCCCTCAAATCGACGCCTGTGAGGTTAGCTTCTCGAAAAGACACATTACGCAAATGGGCTCCACGCAGATCCGCACCGGACAGATTTGCGCGGGAAAAATTTGCTCGTTTCAGATCAGCGCCGCGCAAATCCGCTCCCCTGAGGTCGGCT
>JASFUE010000204.1:0-6202 GCA_050050435.1 Burkholderiales bacterium
CTCAATACGAGCGCCGAAATGGTCGACTTCGCGAAGGAAAAATCGATCGCACTAACGGTTGTCGGTCCTGAAGCGCCACTGAGCGAGGGCATCGTGGACGCATTCCGCGCTGAGGGTTTGCGCATATTTGGCCCCACCAAAGCAGCCGCCCAGCTCGAGAGCTCCAAAGACTTTGCCAAGGCCTTCATGGCGCGTCACCAGATACCGACCTCGGAGTACCAGACTTTCCACGATCCGCAAGCCGCGCATGCCTACATCCGCGAGCGCGGCGCCCCGATCGTCGTCAAGGCCGACGGCCTTGCATCCGGCAAAGGCGTAATCGTTGCCCAGACAGAGGACGAAGCGCACGCAGCAGTCGACATGATGCTGGTCGAACAGGGCATGGGCGCTGCAGGTGCGCGCGTGGTCGTCGAGGATTTTCTCGAAGGCGAAGAAGCCAGTTTCATTGCCATGGTAGACGGCAAAAATGTGCTTGCGCTGGCGTCGAGCCAGGATCACAAGCGTTTACTCGATGGCGACAACGGACCCAACACTGGCGGAATGGGTGCCTATTCGCCGGCGCCGATTGTCACGCCGGCAATTCACGCGCGGGTGATGCGCGAAGTGATACAACCGGTGGTCAAGGGGATGGCAAGCGAGGGCAACCCGTTTTCAGGCTTTCTCTATGCCGGCCTGATGATTGCCGCCGATGGCACGCCGAAGGTACTCGAATTCAATTGCCGGCTCGGCGATCCGGAAACGCAGCCGATCATGCTTCGGCTCAAGAGTGATTTGTATACGCTACTTGACCATGCGCTCAAGGGCGAGCTGGACAAGGTGGAAGCGGAATGGGACCGGCGCGTCGCACTGGGCGTGGTGATGGCATCGGCAGGCTATCCGGCCGCGCCGCGCAAAGGCGATGAAATCAGCGGACTGCCTGTCGGCCTTGAAGACGCCCACGTATTTCATGCCGGCACATCCGAACGCGACGGCAAGATCGTCACCAGTGGCGGACGTGTCCTGTGCGTGACCGCGCTTGGCGATACGGTGCGCGTTGCACAGCGCCGCGCTTACGAAATCGCCGAACAGATCCACTTCGAAGGAAGCCAGATGCGAACAGACATCGGATTCCGCGCGATTAATGCCCGCAAGAGCACCTTGTAGTTACGCATGGACACGGGCGAAATCAAGCAATACTTTCTCGGATTACAGGACAGCATCGTCTCGCGGCTGGCGGCAATCGACGGCAAGTCGTTTCGCAGCGATTCATGGACACGCGAACAAGGTGGTGGCGGCATCAGCAAGCTGATTGAACAAGGCGACCTGTTTGAGCGCGGCGGCGTCAATTTTTCGCATGTCACCGGCAAGACACTGCCGCCGTCTGCCAGCGCCGCCCGGCCGGAACTCGCCGGGCGCGCGTTTGAAGCGATGGGCGTGTCACTGGTATTACACCCGCTCAATCCCTACGTACCGACGGTGCACATGAATGTGCGGTTCTTTGCCGCAACAATGCAAGGAACCGAACCGGTGTGGTGGTTCGGTGGCGGCATGGATCTCACGCCTTATTACGGCTTCGAGGAAGACTGCGTGCACTTTCACATGGTTTGCAAGCAGTCACTCACGGCATTCGGCCCCGACACCTACCGGGATTACAAGGAATGGTGCGACCGCTATTTCTTTCTCAAGCACCGCAAAGAGCCGCGCGGCATTGGCGGCATTTTTTACGACGACCTCAATTCCCCCGACTTCGCCACCTGCTTTGCGTTGACACAAAGTGTCGGTGACGGCTTTCTGAAAGCCTATGAACCCATCGTAACCAGGAGGCGCGATCACGCCTGGTCAGAGCGCGAGCGTGATTTCCAGGCTTTCCGCCGCGGTCGTTATGTCGAATTCAATCTGGTCTACGACCGTGGCACCTTGTTCGGACTGCAGTCCGGCGGCAGGACAGAGTCGATCCTGATGTCACTGCCACCAATCGTGAAATGGCGTTACGACTGGCATCCCGAACCCGGTTCGGATGAAGCACGCCTGTATGACATATTCCTGACCGGTAAGGACTGGATTTGAGCCGACTGCTTCGGAAACAAACACGTTTCATACATTGCGATCAAACCAGCATAGGAACTGATAATTTTTGAAACTGCTGGTGCCCTGATCAGTCACGTCACCCACGTCGGCCGTCGTATTCAAGTAATGCGAAACAACCATGATTCAGCCGCTTAAGGAGATGAGTTCACTCTGGCACGCAGTTTGCGATTAACAGCACGTGTCGGTAGTACCGGGAATGTAACGACATTCTGTGTGACGTTCACCCGGTTCTTCCGCAACATTGTCTCCTGCAAGCGGAGTTGTTTTTAGCCAGCACCTCGGTGCTGGCTTTTTTTTGGTATCGACGTCTTCTGGTGTCTGTGCTGCAACACGCTGCCTGGCTATTCGCCCAGATACGCCTGCCGTACCTGCGGATTGTCCAGCAAGCTGGCCGATTCGCCCTGCAACGTCAACGTACCGCTTTCCATCACGTAACCGCGCCGGCTCACCGCCAGCGCCAGCCGGGCGTTCTGTTCGACCAGGAGAATTGTCACGCCGTCACTGGAAATCTGGCGCACCACTTCGAAAATCTTCTCCACCATCAAGGGTGCCAGACCCATCGATGGCTCATCGAGCAACAACAATTTGGGCTGGCACATCAAAGCGCGGCCAATCGCTAGCATTTGCTGCTCGCCACCCGAAAGCGTTCCCGCCGTCTGATTCCGTCGTTCCTTCAGACGCGGAAACAGATGGTAAATACGATCGACTTCGTTTCGAATTAGCGCCCTGTCGTTGATAACATATGCGCCCATACGCAAATTTTCTTCAACGCTGAGCCGCCCGAACACACCACGGCCTTCCGGTACCAGCGCAATGCCAAGCTCGACCAGTTGATATGCCGGCCGGCGTGAAACATCTTCACCGTTGTAGCGAACGTGCCCGCCATGATGCAACATTCCGCACACGGCCTTCAGCGTGGTCGTCTTTCCGGCGCCGTTAGCACCGATGAGTGCCACCATCTCGCCGGCATCCACGTGAAAATCGATACCTTTCACGGCATTGATACCGCCATAGGATACCTTCAGCTTTTTCACGTCCAACATGGTCATGGCAGATCTCCGCCGAGATAAGCCTGAATCACCACTGGATCTTTCTGAACTTCCGACGGCGAGCCTTCCGCAATCTTCTTCCCGTAATCGAGCACGGCGACACGGTCGCACAAACCCATTACCAACTTGACGTCGTGCTCGATCAACAAGATGGTTACGCCATCGTGACGGATGCGCAACAGCAGTTCGCGCAATTCAGCGGTCTCGGTCGCGTTCATCCCGGCCGCTGGTTCATCGAGCGCGAGCAGCTTCGGTTCAGTGGCAAGCGCGCGCGCAATTTCCAGGCGCCGCTGATCACCATAAGGAAGGTTCTTCGCCAGTGCATTGGCGTGGTTACCAATGCCGACGTAATCGAGCAATTCCTTCGAGCGCGCGCGGATCGCTTTTTCTTCGGCGAGCGTGCGCTTTCCTCTCAGGATCGCGCCCAACGCACCGGCACCCGTTCGCGCATGGCGTCCCACCATGACGTTCTCGATCGCCGTCATGTTGTGAAACAGCCGGATGTTCTGGAAAGTGCGTGCCATGCCATGCAGCACCACACGGTAGGGCTTGGTGCCCACCAGGTCGTGACCATTGAAACGGAATTCTCCGCTGTCCGGGCGGTACAGGCCGGTGAGCACGTTGAACAGGGTTGTCTTGCCTGCGCCATTGGGTCCGATTAACCCGTATATGTCGCCCTGGCTAATTGCCAGCGACACATTGGACAATGCTTCCAGCCCGCCAAATCGCTTGCCGATATGACGGATTTCAAGCAGGTTGGTCGTTGCTACCGTCATCCATCCTCGCGTGCGAACTCGCGTTTACGGATTGGCGAGGGCCATAGTCCCGTGGGCCGGATCAGCATCACCAGGATCAGGGCCAGACCGAACAACAGCATGCGCAGGCTCTCCGGATCAACCAGCACTTTTCCAAAGATCTGCTCCTGGATGGGTGAAGCGGTCGAGCGCAGTACTTCAGGCAGCACCGCCAGCAACAATGCCCCCAGCACGACACCGGCAACGTGCCCCATCCCACCAAGTACCACCATACACAACACCATGATGGACTCGAGAAGGATGAAGCTCTCCGGACTGACAAAGCCCTGGAAGCTGGCGAACAGCCCCCCGGCGACACCGCCAAAGGTGGCGCCCATTGCGAAGGCAAGCAACTTGACGTTGCGGGTATTGATACCCATCGACTGCGCCGCGACTTCATCCTCGCGAATGGCGACCCACGCACGCCCCACCCGGGAATCTTCCAGGCGAATGCATATGAAAATTGCCAGCATGACCAGGCCGAGCAGCACGTAGTAGTAGATGTGGGTACCGGAAAACGTCAGGCCGAGAAATTCGTGCGTGCGCGTCAGGTCCACTCCGGCAACCCTAATCGGATCAATCTTGTTGATGCCAACCGGCCCGTTGGTGATATTGACCGGATGGTCCAGATTGTTCAGGAAGATACGTATGATCTCACCGAACCCCAGCGTCACGATCGCCAGATAATCCCCACGCAAACGCAATGTCGGTGTGCCAAGAAGCACGCCGAACAATGCCGCCACGCCCGCGCCGATTGGCAGAATCAACCAGAAGGGGAGATGCAGGCCGAACTGCGGCGACGCCAGCAATGCCCAGGTATATGCACCCACCGCATAGAAAGCGATATAGCCCAGGTCCAGCAGTCCGGCAAAGCCAACCACGATATTCAGACCGAGGGCCAGCATCACATAGATCAGCGCAAAATCAATGATGCGCACCCAGGTCCGGCCAAAACTATTGCCAACAACAAATGGCAGTACTGCAAGGCTGATTGCAATCAGCACATAACCGATCCATACCGCACGGCGATCCTGTTTGATGCGCCGTAATTGCGATTGCAGCGCCTTGATCATGCGCGCTCCGATACGCGTTCGCCCATGATCCCGGTCGGCCGGAATACCAGCACCAGTATCAATACCAGGAAGGCGAACACGTCCTGGTAGTGGCTGCCGAGAAAACCACCGGTGATGTCTCCGATGTAGCCGGCCCCGATACTTTCGATCAGGCCCAGCAGCAAGCCGCCGAGCACGGCGCCGCCGAGGTTACCGATTCCGCCGAGAACGGCTGCGGTAAATGCCTTCAGTCCGAGCATGAAACCCATCGAGTAGTGCGCGACGCTGTAATTGGCGGCAACGAGCACTCCGGCAACCGCCCCCAGCGCCGCACCGATGACAAACGTCGCCGAAATGATCTTGTTCACATTCACACCCATCAGTCCGGCGATGGTCTTGCTTTCTGAAGTGGCACGCATTGCCCGACCCAGACGCGTGAAATGCACCAACATCAGCAACCCCGCCATCAGCGCCGCCGATACGACAATGATCACGATCTGCAAATCGGTAATGTTGGCACCGCCAATGGTGTGCGCTTCCGTCGAAAACAGTTGCGGAAACGTCTTGTACTGACGGCCCCAGATCACCATGGCAACGTTCTGCAGCAGAATTGACATGCCAATTGCCGTGATCAGTGGCGCGAGACGCGGCGCATTACGCAGCGGCCGGTAGGCTACGCGTTCGATCATGTACGCCAGTACCATGCAAACAACGATTGCCGCCGCGATCGCCATGGTCACGATCAGGGCCGGTGGTACGCCGCCGGCTGGATCCATGAGCAATGTCATGACCGTCAACGCGATCATGGCTCCGAACATGACCACTTCACCATGTGCGAAATTGATCAGCCCGAGGATACCGTAGACCATCGTGTAGCCCAGTGCCACCAGCGCATAAACGCTGCCCAGTACGAGGCCATTGAAAACTTGCTGCAGAAAAATATCCATGCCGTTGGTTTGCCCTGTATCAGGTCACCAGTTCAGCAACGAAAACGGCGCCCACGGGCGCCGTCCGCAATCACCATCAGACCGAATCACCAAGCCGTGCTCAGTTTGCTCCTCCGACCGTATCGATGTATTGCCATTGTCCGTTGTTCGCTTTGTAGAGGCTGATACTACCGCCCTTGATGTCGCCATTTTCATCGAACCGGATTTTGCCGGTGACGCCGTCATACTCGATAGCTGCCAGCACCGGCAAATACACTTTGGGGTCGGTTGAATCCGCCTTGACAAAAGCCGCG
>JASFUE010000205.1:0-6178 GCA_050050435.1 Burkholderiales bacterium
TACGTGTGCTTTGAGTCGGCGCCGAACCGTGACCAGCTGAAAACCGACCAACAGCATCAGCACAACCAGAATCGCGACGCCGAATCCGAGCAGCAGCGGCAGATCGTTGTCAAAAGTAGTGGTGTTGGTACTTGCCGTCGAAAGCAGATAAAGCATAACGACACCGAGCATCAGAGCGAGCGCCACCACATAACGCATGCCACGGTTGAGGAAGGACTTGCGCAGTCTTGGCAGCAAACGACTCATCGTTTTACCGTCCAGCGGAACCAGGAAGATGAAACGTCCCAGGCATCGGAGCCGAGTGCGTCGATCTGGAACGGCTTGGGCAAACGGCTGGTATCAAGGCGCATTCGCAGCTGCGCTTCGTAGACGCGATCCTCGTCGAGCAAGGAAATTTCAAACACCGGCTGATTATGAATACCGCCAAGAACCGACAAGGCATTCTCGAGTGTGTCGAAGGTCTGATGCAGCACGCCATAACTCAGCCCGTACTGGCGGGTCAGCGCGTTATAGCTCAGGCGATAATTCTGCTGCAGGTCAACGATGCGCTTGTTCCAGAAATACAGGGTGTACCAGCGCGGATATATGACTTCGAACTCCACCAGAAAGTACAAGGGAACGCCGCGGTTGAGTGCTTCCTCCACTGTCGGAGTGAGTCCGATATCGAAAGTGGCATCGAGAAAATAATCATTACCTTGCGGGGCGAGATCGACCGACTGCACGAAAATACTATCCGCCCGTACGTGCGTGGTCATTGCCAGCAGGCAAATCCCCAGCAAGAGCTGGATCAAGCTAGATCTTCTCGAACAATGCGTGGAAAAAACCATCATGCTCTTTTGACGGAAGCATCAAAGCGCCTCCGTGACGGTCGGGCTGCGACGCAAGAAGTGCGTCGGGATGATGTGACAGAAACCAATCCACCTGCTCCTCATTCTCCTCCCGAAAAATGGAACAAGTCACATAAAGCAATTTACCACCCCGGGCGAGGACCTGCCACAACGCTTGCAGTAGCCGGCGTTGCTGCTGGCTGAAACCGGCAATATCCTCAGGCCGGCGCAGCCACTTGATGTCAGGGTGACGACGCACGATTCCTGATGCGCTGCACGGTGCATCAAGCAAGACCCGTTCAACCAGCTTGCCATCCCACCACGATTCCGTTTCCGCGGCGTCCGCGCACTGCAATTTCGCCGTCAGTCCGAGACGTTGCAGATTCTGTGCGACACGCTCGAGCCTGGTCGCATCCCGGTCCAGCGCAGTCATGTGAACATCCACGAGTTCGAGGATATGTCCGGTTTTGCCGCCGGGTGCCGCGCACGCATCGAGCACGCTGTCCCCGGGGTGCGGGTCGAGCAAATGCGCCGAGACCTGTGCACCGGCATCCTGTACCGATACCAGACCGTCGCTGAAACCGGGTATGCGGTCCACCCCGGTGGGCACGTCCAGTTGCACTGCTTCGGGGCCAAGCTGTCTTGCGCCAAGCCCATTTTCATTCAACAGATCGAGGTACTGCGCCGGCTCTATCCGGCGCCGGTTCACCCGCAAGGTCATGGGCGGGTGGGAATTACCCGTCTCCATCACAGCATCAGCTTCGTTCCCCAGTTGCAAGCGCAGTTTTTCGATCCACCAGCGCGGATAGGACAACCGTGCCACATCATCGCGCCGGGCTGCGTCCAGCAAACCCTGGCGCTGGCGCAGATATCCGCGCAGTACTGCATTGGCAAAGGGCTTCAGGGCCTTGCCACCGAGGATGCTCGCCGTTTTCACTGCGTGATCGACGACTGCGTAGTGCGGGCTGTTTCCGTATTCGAGTTGATAAAGGGCAACGAGCAACAGCGATGTCACTGTTTTGTTTTTTGGTTCGTGTTTGACCAGTCGGCCCAGGCAAAAACGCAATAGACCGAGATAGCGCAGCGTTCCATAACTCCACGCCTGAACCGTCGCCCGTTGCCGGTCTGTAAGTGCTCCAGCGTGGAATTGCCGGGTCAACGCCGTGCCAAGATTGCTTCCGGCTAGTACCGACTGGACAGCCTGCGCGGTGGCCTGTTGCAATTGTTGCACTGGCGTTTCAATCGATGAAGCGTTGACCTGGCTCGATTGCAAACCCGCGGACGAAATCACCGACGGGCAGGCGTTTTCCTCCCTGTCTCTGCAATTCGGTCAGACGTAGCGCGCCTTGACCACAGGCGACGACAATTCCGTCATCGGATACCTCGAGAACCTGGCCCGGCGGCGCCGGAGCGGCTGTTCGCGGTAGCGCAGCCCAGATCTTGATCACGTCTTCATTCAACCGCGAGAACGCACCCGGGAAAGGGTTGAACGCCCGGATCGCCCTTTCGATTTGCGCGGCCGTGTCCGACCACTGTATACGCGCCTGTTCTCTGGTGATCTTGTGGGCATAGGTAGTACCTTCCGCCGGTTGCGGGCTCGCCTTCAACTCACCGGATTCGATCCCCGCAAGGGCACGAACAATACAACGGGCGCCAAGCTCGGCCAGTTTGGCGTGCAGCGACGCGGCCGTCTCATCGGCTCCGATTGGTACCGGTTGCATCAGGTAAACCGGTCCGGTGTCCAGGCCTTCGTCCATGCGCATGATGCTGATTCCGGTCTCCTTGTCGCCAGCCAGCAACGCATGCTGGATGGGTGCCGCGCCGCGCCAGCGCGGCAGCAGGGAAGCATGAATATTGATGCACCCGAGACGAAACGCATCTATCACTGTTCCTGGAAGAATCAGGCCATAGGCGGCAACTACCATGGCGTCGGCGTCAAATGTGCGAAGGTGGTCGAGAACGCCCGGATCTTTCAGCGTTGCCGGCTGATACACTGGCAGTTGGTACTTGATCGCCAGACGCCTTACGTCGCTGGGACTTTGTTTCATGCCGCGACCGGCAGCAGCGTCGGGTCGCGTCAGCACCAGTACGACATCGTGCTCACTGTGCACAAGCGCCTCCAGCGCCATGGCAGCAAACCTCGGAGTTCCGGCGAAAACAAGGCGCATCGTGTCAGAGGGCCGGGCTTTCAGATTGCCAACCGCTCGGCCTTGCGCAGCTTCTTGACGATCCGTTCCTGCTTCAGGGGAGAAAGGTACTCGACGAAGACCTTGCCTGTGAGGTGGTCCATTTCATGCTGTACACACACGGAAAGCAGGCCACTGGCATCGAACTCGAAGGTGTTGCCGTCCCGGTCAAGCGCCCTGACGCGTATGTTCTCGGCCCGGGACACCTTCTCGAAGACGCCGGGCACGCTCAGGCAACCCTCTTCGCATTCAACCTGCCCGGAGGATTCAACGATTTCAGGATTGATCAACACCAGCAACTGGTCTCTCGACTCGGAAATATCCATAACAATCACTTGCTTGTGGACATTTACCTGAGTCGCCGCCAGACCGATGCCCGGCGCCGCGTACATCGTATCGGCCATGTTATCAACCAGGGAACGAATGTCCTCGTCAACCTGGTCAACCGGCGCAGCAACCGTATGAAGGCGGGAATCGGGGTACTTGAGAATCTTGAGCAATGCCATAAATGCTTGCTAATTTAATATACTAGATGCAGAATTTAAACCAAAATGTATGATATTTGGCCACTTTTGACTTCGAACGTACGCTCCAGCGAGCCGACTATCCAGCTGACAAGGATGTTTCAAATGAGCAAGGCAATTATATATATGGTGTTATCCGCGATCGCCGTGTTCATGGCGCCCGGCATGGTGTCGGCACAGGAGGCGAAATCGACGGAACCTCTTGCGCTCGTTGAGAATCCACCATCGCGCTATGTGGTTGTCAAAGGCGATACCCTCTGGGACATTTCCGCGCGTTTTCTTCGCGACCCCTGGCGCTGGCCGGATATCTGGGGCCTGAACCGCGACCTGATCAAGAATCCGCACTGGATCTATCCCGGTGATGTCCTGGTGCTCGACTTCAGCGGCAAGACACCGCGCCTGCGCTTCGAGAGCGACACGGGCTGGACACTGGTAATGCAGCGGCTGAGCCCGCAGATGCGCACGTCCCCGCTCAATGGCCCGGCGGTACCGACCGTTGACGAAGGATTGATCCAATCCTACATGTCAAACACGCTGACGCTGGATAACCAGAGCATCCTGAAAGCGGCACCGACGATTGTCGCTGGCAGTGAAGGGCGTGTCATCCTCGGACCGGGCGACACGATTTTTGTCGACGGTCTGAAGGGCGCAGTCGAGAACAAGCGCTATTTCGCGGTTCGTCCCGGGCGCACGTTCAAGGACCCCGATACCAATGAAGTTCTCGGCTATGAGGCAGTTTATCTGGGCGACGCCAAGGTAACAGAAACCGGTGAGATTGCGACAATGCAGATCACGCGGGCAGAACGTGAAGTCAATCCCGGCGATCTGCTGATGAATGCGAGACGCCACGACGACGTTCCATATATGCCGAGGCGGCCGAGCAAGGACATCCATGGCAAGGTCATCGCATCGGCCAATCCCGACGTTGGCGTGACCGAAATCGGCTCGCTCACGGTCGTTGTGCTGAACCGGGGGCGGCGCGATGGAATCGAAAACGGCAATGTACTGGAACTCGAACGGACCGGAGAAGTCGTTAAATCGCCAGAAGGCAAAAGTGTGACGCTTCCGAACCAACGCTATGGTGTGGTGATGGTATTCAAGGTCTATGACCGCCTGTCCTATGCACTGGTGATGAATACCACACGGTCGGTCAAGGTAAACGATTTCGTCGTGACGCCTTCGTCCTGACCGCCTGAATGACTGATGCGGAACTCGAGGCCTGGCTTGCGCTTGGCCTGATTCCGCGGCTAGGACCAGTTTCATTCAGAAAGTTACTGAGCAGTTTCGGTAGCCCGGAAGCTGTGCTGGGTGCGAGCCACACCGCACTGGGTAACATCGTCGGCACGGAACTGGCCAAAGCGATCGCAACGGGACCCGATGCCGGACAACTGGCGGCGTCGCTTGACTGGGCCGCCGGTGCGCAGAACCGAATCATGACCCTGGCCGATGAAGACTATCCGGCCCGCCTCCTCGAAATTCCCGATCCACCGCCCTTGTTATATCTGAAGGGGCGCCCTGAGTTGCTGCAAGATGACGCAATCGCGATTGTGGGCAGCAGAAACGCGACACCTCAAGGTATAGCCGATGCCGAAGCTTTCGCCCGCGACCTGTCGGACAACGGACTGTGTATTACCAGCGGTCTGGCACTCGGCATCGATGCCGCTGCGCACCGCGGCGGCTTGCTCGGGGAGAGTTCTTCAATTGCGGTTGTGGCAACCGGTCTGGATACGGTTTATCCGGCACGCAATCGTGATCTCGCCCACGCAGTTTCACAATCCGGACTACTGGTTTCGGAATTCGCGATTGGCACTCGGCCAATTGGCGGAAACTTTCCGAGGAGAAACCGCTTGATCAGCGGGTTGTGCCTCGGTGTTCTCGTAATGGAAGCAGCGATCAAGAGCGGATCGCTCATTACTGCGCGCTTTGCACTCGAACAGGGACGCGAGGTTTTTGCCGTACCCGGTTCGGTACA
The DNA here is from genome assembly GCA_050050435.1 of Burkholderiales bacterium. GTDB lineage: Bacteria > Pseudomonadota > Gammaproteobacteria > Burkholderiales > Eutrophovitaceae > SG8-40. Next base: position 5,510 of record JASFUE010000205.1, read on the forward strand.
TTCCCCGCTTTCAAAAGGCTGCCATGCGCTGATCAAACAAGGTGCAAAACTGGTTGAGGCCTCAGTTGATGTGCTCGAGGAACTCGGACGGCGCGCAGGTACAGGCAAACGTGAAACGGCGACGAATACGCACAGACACTCCGGTTTGCTGGACACCATCGGTTTCGATCCGGTTGATCTCGACACAATCTGCGCGCGCAGCGGCTTGACTGCCGAGAATGCTTCGGCGATGCTGTTGGAACTGGAGCTTGATGGAATGGTCGTACGGTTAGCCGGCGGCAAATTCCAGCAAGTGCGCCAGCTTTAGCAGACTTTTTCATTCAGCCCAGGGGGCACATGTTCGACATACTCGTCTATCTCGTCGAAAACTATTTTCACAATGGTCAACTTCCCGATGCTGAAACAATTTCGAAACGTTTGTCAGCCGCCGGCTTCGAAGACGACGATATTTCCGAGGCACTGACATGGTTAAGCGGATTTAATCAAGCGGACGAGCGGCATGCTCATGGTGTCTTTGTCCACAGCCGAGGCTTTCGGGTGTATGCCGAAGAGGAACTGGCAAGCCTGACCGCCGAAGGACGCGGGTTCATTCTTTTTCTGGAAGACTCGAATATCATCACCGCACCTCAAAGGGAACTGATCATCGAGCGCGTGGTGGCTCTGGACGAA
>JASFUE010000206.1:0-6146 GCA_050050435.1 Burkholderiales bacterium
ACTGGAGTAGCAAGTATGCCTATCCGCTGGCAGGTTTTTACGGCGACACATCAGTTCCTCGCGAGCAGATTAAGGCGTTCCGGCAGCAATCGGAAGAGTTCATGCAGGAGGCGAAGTCTACCGACTACGCGGTCGCTTTGCGCGAACTGGACATTGTGAAGATGGCGCGTGTCGGTGAACTCGATTACTCATGGGGAACATGGGTGTTTGTTTACGATCAGCCAAGAAAAGTAGACTCTAAAAAGGTCACGCTCGAGGTAAATCTGGCGCCGCGGCTCAAGCAAGCCATGGACAGAACCACCAATGAGCTGATTATTGTCTCGCCGTATTTCGTTCCCGGTTCCCGGTTTACCAAATATCTTGTAGACCTCGTCGACAAGGGTGTCCGAGTCCGGATATTGACGAATTCGCTGGCGTCGAACGACGTTGCACTGGTGCACGCAGGTTACATGCGGTACCGAAAGGCATTGGTCGAGGGAGGCGTTGAGCTATATGAGTTCAAGCCAATTCGAGGTGATGTTGAGTCTGCGAAGAAGAAAACAAAAGCCAGCTGGTCCGGTTCGTCGCGTGCGAGTTTGCATGGAAAGTTCATGAGTTTTGATCAGCAGTACGTGTTCGTCGGTTCGTTCAATCTTGATGGCCGTTCGATTGCGCTGAATACGGAATTGGGCGTGTATTTCGAAAGTCCGCGTTATGCACAAGCGGTATCGGAATTATTCGACCAACGGATAAATTATGCTGCCTACCGGGTATCCGTCGCCGATAACGGTAATCTGCATTGGACGACTATGGAAAACGGCGAAGTGGTGAGCTTTACGCATGAACCGGAGACGGGATTCTGGAAACGCTTCGGTGCTAACTTCATGTCGGTCTTCGTTCCGGAAAGCCAGCTGTAGAAAGAACATCATCGGGTCAATGCGGAGTTATCAATTTTTTCAATGGCTGTTTTCATACACGCGGAGCCGAAGGTGCGCTTAGTTGCCAGGATGTGCTGCGCTTTGGCGTTGTTGTGTCTTCCGTGTCATGCGTGGGCGGGGGAGTTGCCGCTTTTCGATGGCCACATTCACTACAGCTTCGATGCGCCAGAACGTTATCCGCCCGAAGAAGTCATTCGTATCCTCGACGAGGCAGATATCATCGGCGCCTTGGTGTCGAGCACGCCGAACGATGGTACGCGATTGCTTTATGAACGATATCCGCGACGCTTTATTCCGGAGTTGCGGCCGTACCGCAAGACGCGGGATCTCGAAACATGGCGGGCAGAACGCGCCAACTGGTATCGCGATCCGGAAACGGTGAGTTTCATCAGGCATGAACTCATGCGCGGGATCTATCGCGGCATCGGGGAGTTTCACGTCAACGGCGATGAGGCTGCAACGCCGCAGATGCGTGCCATTTCACAGCTGGCACAACACAAAGGCCTTTGGTTGCATGCCCATTCTGACGCTCCCGCAGTAGAGCACTTGTTTGCCCACGCGCCGTCTCTCACCATCATCTGGGCACATGCGGGGATGAGTACGCCGCCGGCGGAAATCGATCGTATGCTCGCAAGCTATCCACGGCTGTATGCCGAGCTGTCATACCGCCACGATATTGTCAGTGGCGACGCGGTCAATCCGGTCTGGCGTGAGCTGTTTCTGAAGTATCCCGACCGGTTCATCTATGGCTCGGACACCTGGATTACGCCGCGATGGGAGGCGGTGGTGCCACTGGCCAGCGAAGCCCGTAGCTGGCTCAAGGATCTTCCACCGGAGGTGGCGGAGATGATCGCCTACGGTAACGCGCAGCGACTTTTTGATACGGAAAAACAATAGGTTAATTTTAAAGTCGGGTGGGTCGAGTCACCCCGGATGCCGCCCAGATTGACGTAGCGTGATATACCGCCGAAAATAACGGCCGGAGCAAATCCGGCAACAATTTCCGGCGCCGAAGCTTGCGGCGCCGTCCATTCGGTACGTTTTCCCCTGAAAGGTAAAGGCCATGGCAATTTGGCTAAAGAAAGGTATTTCCGCGGAAGAGGACGCGGCCCAAGTCGACAAGGTTCGCAAAACAGTCGAGCAGATACTTGCCGATATCGAAAAGCGTGGCGATGAAGCTGTGCGCGAATTGTCTGAAAAGTTCGATAACTGGAATCCCGAGGAATTTCGCCTCACGCGCGCGCAAATCGAAGAGTGCGTGAAAAGCCTGCCCAAGCAGGTGATAGACGATATCAAGTTTGCCCAGCAGCAGATCCGCAATTTCGCGCAGATCCAGCGTGATGCGTTGCGCGACGTTGAAGTCGAGACACTGCCCGGCGTGGTCCTGGGGCACAAGAATATTCCTGTAAACAGCGTCGGTTGTTATGTGCCGGGTGGCAAATACCCGATGGTGGCATCCGCACACATGAGCATCGTTACTGCCAAGGTCGCGGGTGTGAAGCGCATCATCGCTTGCGCGCCGCCTTATCAGGGCAAGCCGCATCCGGCGATCGTTGCCGCAATGCATCTTGCTGGTGCCAATGAAATCTATGCTCTCGGTGGCGTACAGGCAATCGGCGCAATGGCGCTGGGCACCGCGAGCATCAAGCCCACGGACATGATCGCAGGCCCTGGTAACGCGTTCGTTGCCGAAGCAAAGCGGCAGTTATCCGGCCGTGTGGGGATCGACCTGTTCGCCGGTCCAACGGAAACGCTGGTCATCGCCGACGAGACCGTCGATGGTGAGTTGTGTGCAACCGATCTGCTCGGTCAAGCCGAGCATGGGCCGAACTCGCCGGCGATCCTGCTTACCACTTCGCGCCGTCTGGCCGAGGACACAATGAGGGAAATCGAAAGGCAACTCACGGTGTTGCCGACGGCTCAGGTTGCGGGGCAGGCCTGGCGCGATTACGGGCAGGTCATCCTGTGCAAGGATAATGCGGAAATGATCCGGGAAGCGGACCGGATTGCCTCGGAACACGTGCAGGTCATGACCCGGGACAATGATTATTTCCTGAAGAACATGACTAACTTCGGGGCGCTGTTCCTTGGACCGGAAACCAATGTGTCCTATGGCGACAAGGTCATCGGTACCAACCATACGCTGCCCACGCGCAAGGCTGCGCGTTACACGGGTGGCCTGTGGGTTGGCAAATTCATCAAGACCTGCACCTACCAGCGGGTCAAGCCCGAAGCGACTGCCACAATCGGTGAGTACTGCTCGCGCCTGTGCGCGATCGAAGGTTTCGCCGGTCACAAGGAGCAGGCCGATTTGCGGGTACGGCGTTATGCGCGCAGGCGGGCGGCGTGACAAGGCGATGCACCTCCTGATGAACAATGAAATGACGTCAGCGACGGCGAGAATGGATCGTGAACATGCTCGAAGATAAGGTTGTTGCAGTCACAGGTGGTTCCGGCGGAATCGGTTCGGAGATTTGCCGTGCGTTTGCCAGAGCGGGCGCGACCTGTATCGTCGCTTACAACAATAATGAGCAGGCCGCCAATGAGGTTGTCGAGTCTCTGGAAGGAGAAGAGCACTGGGCGCACTACGTTCCCGTTGATATTACCGCTGCGCTGGAAGGATTTGCCAATCTGGTAGATGAAAAGCACGGCAAGCTGGACGTACTCGTGAATTGCGCCGGTGTCACCAAGTTCGTATCCCATCGTGACCTGGATGCGCTGGACGATGATTTGATCGATGAAATGTTCCGGGTGAACTGGCGCGGTTCATTCGCGGCAGTGCGGGCATTTCACGATCTGCTCAAGAAGACCGGGGACGGCCTGGTTGTAAACATTTCTTCTGTTGCGGGGATTCATGGCGTGGGCAGCAATATTGCGTACTGTGCCTCCAAGGCTGCTCTCGACACCATGACCAAGTCGTTAGGCCGGGCGCTGGCGCCCGAGATCCGGGTGGTGTCGGTTTCTCCCGGCATGGTGGAGACCGACTTCATCAAGAAACTGAATCCAAAATGGCTCGAGCAGCAAAAGTCCCTGACGCCGATGAAGCGCTTTGCGACGGTGGAGGACGTCGCGGATACGGTCGTGGCCACAGCAACACACATGAAGTTCTCGACAGGATGCGTGATTCAGGTCGATGGAGGCCGTCCGCTGGGCTGAGGCCAGGCTGCTGACAGCAAACATGGCAGATCTGAAAAAGCTCTACGACGATGTGATCATGGATCACATCAAGCAAGCGCGAAATTTTCGGGAAATGGCGAACGCATCGGCTAAAGCCGAAGGCGTGAACGTGCTTTGCGGCGACAACCTCACGGTGTATGTGCGTGTTGAGGACGACATTCTGCGCGAAGCGGCATTCCAGTGTGAATGCTGTGGCATATCGATGGCATCGGCCTCCATCATGACCGAACTGGTTGCCGGAAAGTCGGTGGCCGAGGCAAAGCACATCGCGGCTGATCTGCTCGAATCCTTCTCCGAAGAGCACCCGGAGCACGACGCCCATTACGGCAAGGCAGCAGTGCTCGGGATCGTTCGTGAATTCCCGTCGCGGCGCAATTGCGCTTCCCTGGCATGGGTCACGCTCAATGCCGCTCTCGATGGCAAAACGCAGGCCGTGCTCGGCGGCTGACGACGCTGCCGCTCTGGTCTGGCCAACTCCTCGCTGCTCTGACGGCTTTTCCCAAGCGCGCTCTCCATCGAGGAGCGAAATCGGGCCAGTTGCGAAAGATGGAAGAGAACGCGGAAATGGTGCGTGCGACATACCGTTTTTACGAAGAGTTGAATGATTTCCTTGCGCCGATTCGGCGCAAACGCGAGTTCGAGTACGACAGTGCGCGTGCAGCAACGGTAAAGAATGCCATCGAGGCACTGGGGGTGCCGCATACCGAAGTCGAGCTGATCATCGCTAACGGCCATTCGGTGGATTTCTCCTACATGGTGCGGGATGGTGACCGTATCGCTGTGTACCCGATGTTCGAAGCGCTTGATATCCGCCCGTTGCTTCGTGTTCGGCCCGAGCCTTTACGCCGTATGCGTTTCATCGCCGACGCGCATCTCGGCGGTTTGGCAAGAATGCTGCGCATGCTGGGCTTTGATACGCTTTACAGCAATGAATTCCACGACGATGATATTCGGGCCATTGCCGTGCGCGAGGGCCGAGTCGTCCTCACGCGTGACCGCGAGTTGCTCAAGTGTAGCGATATTACCCACGGTTGTTACGTCCATGCGCTCCGACCGATGGATCAGTGGAAGGAAGTGGTCGAGCGTCTGCAATTGCAACGCGACGCGCGACCGTTCACGCTGTGCCTGCATTGCAATGAGCCATTGCGGCAAATCGACAAGGCGTGCGTTTTGGCAAGGTTGCCCGAAAAGGTGGCCAGGTACTACGACCGGTTCTGTACCTGTCCGTCCTGTAAACGGATCTTTTGGGAAGGTTCGCACTGGATGCGGATGCGCAGTTGGCTCGATCAGTTGCCGAGCGCATCGACGCCGGGGGACTCGCCCCCGGGAACTTAGGATTTTGCCGGCAATCCGATTTCAAAGGTGACGTAGAAGTGTAATTGGACTATGGTGCCGTTTGAGACGACTGTAATCGCTGCTCGGTCTGCCTCGCAGCGCGCAAACTGCCATGCTGCTACGCCGGCCAGAACACATGGATGAGATCCGTCCGGAAGAGCCAGCGGAGCCTCAACTAAGGTAATTCAAAGCTTCTTGCCTATCGCGGGGTTGCCTGTGGTCACCGGCTCGATTTTCGGACCTGTTCGTGAAGCTTCACTGAAGCAAGGAGGCATATATGCGATCCCGAAGGTCAGTCGGCACTTTCCCCCCTCTTTTGCTGCTGTTGATTGCGGCTATCTCTGTTTCCATTCTTCCCGGCAAGGTGATGGCGCAAGACGGTTCGCCGGCGCAAGTTACGATTCTCTATGATGCGTTTGGAAAACCCTCGGCAATGACAAAGGATTGGGGCTTTTCCGCTTTGATTGAATACGGTGGAAAGCGAATCCTGTTTGATACCGGCAACAATGCAGATATCTTTGAGCACAACGTCAAAGTCAAAGGCGTTGACCTGACCGACCTCGATTTTGTCGTTGTCTCGCATCGACATGGCGATCACATGGCCGGCCTGAACTATCTGTTGAAGGTCAACCAGAATGTGAAGATATATACGCCGAAGGAAAACTTCGGCGTATTTGGTGCGGAGCTTCCCGGAACCTTCTACAGGCGGAACGAGTC
>JASFUE010000207.1:0-6117 GCA_050050435.1 Burkholderiales bacterium
CGTCCTGCGCCCGAAAAGCCGCGGCAGCATCAAACTGGCATCGGCCAACCCGGCAACCGCGCCGGTCATACAACCCAATTACTACTCCAATCGCGAGGACCTTGCGCTGATGATTGCCGGCCTCAAGATCTCGCGTGCGCTCACGCAAACGAGCGCCTTCGGCGACATTACAGTGGAAGAAGCCGTACCGGGCCTGTCCGTGAACGACGACAAGGGGCTTGAAGCCTACATCCGCGAAACCGGAGATACGCTGTTCCATCCGGTGGGCACCTGCAAGATGGGAACCGATGCGCAGGCCGTCGTTGACCCGCATCTTTGCGTGCACGGCGTGCAAGGCCTTCGCGTCATCGACGCCTCCATCATGCCATCGATTACTTCCGGCCCCACCAACGCCCCGGCCATCATGATCGGAGAAAAAGGCGCAGACATGATCAGAACCACTCACGCCACCCGAGCCTGATCCACGCGCAGTACCGGCCAAAAACAATCCACGCCTGAATGATGGACAATACCGCTTTTGCGTTTGCCGGCATGACCCGGGAGGAACAATAACGATGAGCTTGGCCAGGATTCAGGAAGTGCGGACCACCCAGGTACTCGCACCCATTCGCCGTCCGCTGCGCAACGCATCGGGCTACATTCCCAGTTTTCCCGTTGTGCTTATCGACCTCGTGCGCGATGACGGCGTCATCGGGCGCGCCTATACGCAAATCTACTTCCCGGAACTGCTCCCGGCAATGGAAGCATCCATCCACTCGCTGACCACACTGATCAAGGGCATGCCGGCTTCACCGCGTGACATTTATGACTTCCTGATGCGCCGCATGCGCCTTTGGGGTGTGAAGAACACGTTCTGTACCGCCATGGGCGGACTGGACATGGCGCTGTGGGATGCCTATGCACGCGGGCGCAACGAGCCACTGTACGCCACACTGGGTGCGCAGCCGCGGGCGCACAAGCCCTATTACAGTGTGGGTCTGTACGACGAAAAAGCCGTTGTCGAAGTGGCCGAGGAAACCATTGCCGAAAACTATCCGGGACTCAAGATCAAGGCCGGTTTTCCGACGCTCAAGGAAGACGTTGCTGCCGTACGCGCCGCCAAGAAAATCCTCGGCGACCGCGCGCTCATGATCGACTACAACCAGTCACTCACCGTGGCTGAAGCAATGATCCGCTGCAAGGCGCTCGATGACGAAGGCCTCGAATGGATCGAAGAACCGATCATCGCCGATGACTACGAAGGCAACGCCAAACTCGCTGACGCGATTACTACGCCCATCCAGATTGGCGAGAACTTCAACGGCCCCGAAGACATGCAAGCCGCAATGAAGGCCAAGGCGATGGACTACGTCATGATCGACCCGCAGTTCATCCGCGGCGTGACCGGCTGGCTGGAAACCGCGGCCCAGGCGCGCATGGGCGGCTACGAAATGTCATCGCACACGTTTGTTGAAGCCAGCAGCCACCTGCTGTGCGCAACGCCAACTGCGCACTGGCTGGAACACATGGATGTCATCGGCCAGCTACTCGTTGACCCCTACCCGCTCGCCGACGGTGCCCTCACCCCGCCCGATCGCCCGGGCCTCGGTATGGAGTGGAACGATGAGATGGTGAACAAGCATCGAGTGGGGACGAAGAAATAACGCTTCGTTGAGAGGGCCACGAGCACAAGCGCGCCTCACGCAACGGCACAACTGCGATTCGCACCGGCAGAGTTCACCCGGACAGCCTGTGATACATTCGTCACAAGCTATTCAGGGCTGTAGGGAGGAACGTGGGCGCATCCAATTTGCACGATGATCTGATCGTCTTCGACGGGCTGAATGTTTCGAACTGGAGCCTGGCGGTGTTCGAGGATATGCGCAAGGGCGGCGTCACTGCCGCCAACTGCACTTGCTCGGTCTGGGAAGATTTCCGCGACACCATGCGAAACATCGCACTGTGGAAGACCTGGTTCCGCGACCACTCCGATCTGCTGATGCAAGTCTATTGCACGGAAGACATTGCTCGCGCCAAACGCGAAGGCAAGACCGGCATCGTGCTCGGTTTCCAGAACGTCTCCGCATTCGAGGACCAGATCGGTTACGTGCAGCTCTTCAAGGAACTGGGTGTCGGCATCGCGCAACTGGCCTACAACACCCAAAACCAGGTGGGCAGCGGTTGCTACGAATCGCGAGACTCGGGGCTTTCCGATTTCGGCAGGGAAATCGTCGCGGAAATGAACCGGGTGGGCATGCTCTGCGACCTGTCGCATGTCGGCGCCACGACCTCGCGCGACACGATTCTCGCGTCCACCAGGCCGGTCTGCTATTCGCACTGCCTGCCGGCCGGGCTCAAAGCCCATCCGCGCAACAAGTCCGACGAGGAATTGAAGTTCATCGCCGATCGAGGCGGTTTCGTCGGCGTGACCATGTTCCCGCCGTTTCTCGCCAAAGGCGTCGATTCGACTGTGGACGATTACGTCGCCGCCATCGACTACGTGGTGAATCTTGCGGGGGAAGACAACGTTGGCATTGGCACCGACTTCACCCAAGGCCATTCTGCCGAATTCTTCGAGTGGATTACCCATGACAAGGGCAACGCGCGCAAACTCACCGAGTTCGGTAAAATTCTCAATCCGCAAGGCATTCGCACCATCGCGGATTTTCCCAACCTCACCGCAGCCATGGAGCGCGCCGGCTGGTCCGAATCGAAGATTCGCAAGATCATGGGAGAAAACTGGACGCACCTGCTCGATGAAGTTTGGAACGTGGATTGAATTGGCGCAACGGATGAAGTGAGCGATCTTGCAGTCCGCCGGCCAGACTTATCCGCCGCATTGAACCGCCACTGGCACTTCGATCGAGTAGTCGTGAACACAGAAAGCTTTTTATATTCCCATGTCCTATAACTTTAAATTGGTGAAGGTCTCCGTCGATGGCCGCATTGCGTACGTGACCATCAGCAATCCCCCGGCAAATGTGATTACCATGGACTTGTTCACCGAGCTCACCGCGTTGTCGACGGCGCTCAAGGCCGATCCGGAATTGACGGTGGTGGTGGTCAAAAGCGCTGATCCCGATTTCTTTCTCGCGCACTTCGATGTTGCAGCCATCCTCGAGCGACCAATCGAATTCGAACCACAGAGGGATGCCCAGCTCAAGCCGTTTCACGCACTGTGCGAACGTTTCCGCCGCATGAACAAGATCGTCATCGCCCAGATCGAGGGCCGCATCGGTGGCGGCGGCGCCGAGCTCGCGGCATCGTTCGACATGCGTTTCGGGGTACGCGGCAAAACCAGGATCAATCAGATGGAAGTACCACTCGGGATCCTGCCGGGTGGTAGCGGCACGCAACGCCTGCCTCGCCTGATCGGGCGCGGGCGCGCACTCGAACTGATCCTCGGTGGCGACGACCTCGATGCCGAGACGGCCGAACGCTGGGGATGGCTCAACCGCGTCTTCGAGGCCGACGAGATCGGCCCGTTCGTTGACACCCTGGCACGCCGCATCGCCTCTTACCCGGCGCCCGCAGTCCGGCTCGCGAAGGAAAGTGTCAACGCCGCAGAGAATTCGTGGCTCGACGGCCTGTTCGAGGAAGCCTATTTGTTTGAACGTCTGTTGCGTACCAAAGAGGCGCGACACAACATGCAACGCTTCCTCGAGATCGGCGGCCAGACCCGCGATGGCGAACTGCGCATCAACGAATTGAACGCCGAGCTCGGTAATGCAAAACCGGACAACTCGCCGCGCCGCTGATACGTAACAGCTGCTACGTAACAGCAGAGACAACGGGCTACCCGGAAATCTCGACGACCGCCTCGATCTCGACCGGAATCCCGAATGGCAGGGAACCCATTCCCACCGCCGAGCGCGCGTGGCGCCCCTTGTCGCCGAAGACCTCCACCATCAAATCGGAAAAACCGTTGATCACTTTGGGGTGCTCACCGAAATCCGGCGCGGCGTTGACCATGCCCAGTACCTTTACGATGCGCGTGACTTGATCCAGGTCCCCCAGTGCGTCCTTCAGCTTGGCGATCTGTACCAGCCCGATGCTGCGCGCGTGCTGGTAAGCCTCCTCGATTGACACCTCCGCACCGACTTTGCCCTTCGGCGGGCGGCCATCGGCGCTGCGCGGCCCCGCCCCGGAAAGAAACATCAGGTTGCCGCTACGCACATACTGCACGTAATTGCCAGCGGGCCCGGGGATGGTCGGCAGTTCGATGCCGAGTTCCTGCAGTCGTTTCTCAATTTTCATGGTTACCCCCTCTTGATAGGCAGTCGGCAGCAAAATCTGACCTGCCGGCTGCAGTTTGCGAAAATCCCTGCCGCACCAATGTACAAGTGGCTACGAGAATATAAACAACATTTTCGCTGCCAATGCACACATTCCCCGGAAATGCGATAGTTTCGCCATTAACGGAGGATGGAGCATATGGACCGCAGCCAAAGTTTTCCTGACAGCGCCGACGTGGTGATCGTGGGTGTCGGCGGCATTGTTGGCGCATCGCTTGCGCACTTTCTCGCCGAGTATGGTGTGCGCAACATCGTCGGTATCGAGCAGGCGGGTGTGATCCCGTCCGACATGGCTTCCACAAATCATGCCTCCGACTTTATCTTCAATACCAGTCACGACAAGCTCAACAACTGGACAACCGCGTTCAGCCGCAGGTTCTACGATGACAACGGATTTTTCACCAGGCGCGGCGGAATGGAGATATGCCGCACAGATGACGACGTCCTCTGGGAGGAGCTGAAACGTAAAGTCGGTTCCGGCAAGGCGTTTGGCACCAACGTGCGCCTGATCTCGCCGAAGGAAGCCAAAGAGAAGTTTCCGCTACTCGAAGAAACATCGATCCGCGGCGCGATGTGGGACCCCGATGCCGGCCTCGTCACGCCGCGTTCCCCGGAAGTGGTGCATCACATGGTCGAAGGTGCGAGGGCGAAAGGCGCGCTGCGCACCTATACCAATACCGCAGCCACCGGTTTCGAAATCGCCAACGGGCGGCTCACCGGGGTGCACACTTCGCGCGGCACGATTAGGGCGCCAAGGGTGGTGGTGTCGTGCGGAATCTGGGGCCCGCTGCTGGGGGAAATGGCCGGCGTCGGCGTACCGCTGTCGCCAATTGAACACCCGCTGCTTTTTTTCGGGCCACTGGAGAGCATTCAGGGTACTGACCAGTATCTGGTGTACCCGCTGTTGCGAGATATGGGTAACTCGGCGTATGTGCGCGACACCGGTCGGGTTGAAGGCGGCATGCTCGAATGGGGTTACTACGAGCAACACAAACCGCGTCTGGTAGACGCCGGCGACATTGGCAATCCCGAAAAGACCAGACTCTCCCCCTCGATGCGCCACCTGGAACTCGAGCAGGTTCTCGACCCGTTGAATCGCGCCAGCGATACCGTACCGATGCTGCAAGAACTCGGTTGGGATGAACGACGCTCTTTCAACGGGCTGCTGTCGGTGACCAGTGATGGTGCTTCGCTCATCGGCGAAACCCCCGAAGTGCGCGGGCTCTGGCTGTGCGAAGCAGCCTGGGTCAAGGACGGGCCTGGTGTCGGACGCTTGTGCGCCGAGTGGATGGTGCGGGGAACGACACCGGTCGACATGCACACTGCGGACATTGCACGTTTTTATCCCGCCCAGAAAGAGCGCGAGTACGTGCGCGGACGTTGTTACGAGAACGCCTGCAAGGTCTACTATCCGCCGGTGCATCCGCGTGAGCCCTATGCCAGCGGGCGCGATCTGTTTCGCAGTCCGTTCTATGATCGCGAAAAAGAACTGGGAGGCTACTTCGATAATGAAGTGGGCGGATGGGAGCGTGCCTACGCTTATGCCTCGAACGAAACAAAGCTCAGACGTTACCTTGGCAAGGTTCCGGTTCGCGAGAATGAGTGGGACCGCCGCCATGTTCCCTACCAGACCGCCAACGCCGAACACCTGGCCATGACTGACGACGTTGGCATGATCAACCTGTCGCACTTCGCTATTCTTGACGTAACAGGCCCGGACGCCGAGCGCCTGCTCGAGACCTTGTCAGTTGCACAGGTTGGCGGTGACAAACCGGCGGGTTCGGTTGTCTACACGAACTTCCTCGACCAAAACGGTGGTGTGCGATCGGATCTCACCATCTGC
>JASFUE010000208.1:0-6087 GCA_050050435.1 Burkholderiales bacterium
AACAGATCACCGGCGAATAACGCCGATTCATCGCCGCCGGTGCCCGCACGAATTTCCAGAAAGATGTTCTTGTCATCGTTGGGATCTTTTGGCAGCAACAGTTTCTGCAGCTTCTCTTCGAGCACCAGCAATTTTTCCCGGCCGGATTCAATTTCCGTTTCAGCCAGCTCGCCCATTTCCGGATCGTCCGCCAGCTCCAGCGCCGATTCGATCTCGTGCTGCGTCTGCAGATAAGTCTGATACAGCTCGACGACCGGTGTGATTTCGGCATGTTCGCGCGCGAGCTGCCGATAACTGTTCATGTCCTGCGTGGCATCTTCGGCGCTCAGCAGTGCATTGAGCTCTTCCAGCCTGGCAGACAAGTTCGCCAGCTTTGAAACGATAGACGGTTTCATTCTTCCGGATCGATGCCGTGCAGGCGCGCCAGTGCTTCAACCAGCGCAGTGCGCTCTTGCGCCCCGACCTGCTTGAGAGTGCTCGTCGGGGAATGAAGAAACTTGTTGGTCAACCCACGGGAGAAGTGCTCGAGGACCTGCTTCGGATCCTCGCCCCGCTCCAGCGCGGCGAGCGCGCGCTCCATTTCATTGCGCCGCAGCTGTTCGGTCTGGTCACGAAACGCGCGGATAGTTGGCACCACTTCCCGCGTCTCCAGCCACTGCATGAAAGAAACAACACCGGAATGGATAATTGCCTCGGCCTGCTCGACGGCGGCACGTCGCACATCCATCCCTTCGCGCACGATCTTGCCAAGGTCATCGACGGTGTACAGGAATACATCGTCGAGTTCCTCGGCTTCGGCTTCGATGTCCCTTGGCACGGCCAGGTCGATCATCAGCATCGGCCGGTGACGGCGTGCCTTGATGCAGCGCTCGATCATGCCTTTTCCGAGAATCGGCAATGGACTGGCAGTACAGGAAACGACAATGTCATATTCGGCGAGTTGCATCGGAAGATCATTGAGCGCAAACGTCTGCGCGCCAAAACGTGCGGCGAGCTGATCGGCGCGTTCAGTCGTACGGTTGGCAAAGCTGATCGCGCGTGGCTCCCTCGCTGCAAAATGCGTTGCGCACAACTCGATCATTTCGCCTGCGCCAATAAAGAGAATTTTCTGATCGGAGATCGAGGGATAGATGCGTTCGGCCACTTTGGCGGCAGCGGCAGCCAGGGAAATCGAACTTGTGCCGATTTCGGTGCGGGTACGCACATCCTTGGCAACGGAAAAACTCGACTGAAACAGCTTGTGCAAGACACTGCCGAGCGTGCCGGCTTTCTCCGCGCTTCGCACTGCATCCTTGAGCTGGCCGAGAATCTGCGGTTCACCCAGTACCATCGAGTCCAGGCCACTGGCGACCCGAAACGCATGATCTACCGCTTTCGACTCCGGCAGACTGTAGATGAAAGGTTCGATCCTCGTTGATTCCAGGTGATGGAAGCGTGCAAACCAGTCAATGGCGCGCCCCGGTTCGCTGGTGCTGCAATAGATCTCGGTACGGTTGCAAGTCGATACGATCGCCGCTTCGCGCACCGGTTCGTGCGTGACCAGATTGCGCAACGCGGTATCGAGGCGCGCCGGCTCAAATGCAACCTGTTCCCGAACCTCCAGCGGAGCGGTATTGTGGTTTATCCCGAAGGCGAATAGCTGGGGTATCGACAAGAGGCCAGAAAGTGCACTGATCGAATGCAAGTCCGTCATTGTAAATCAGAAATCCGGCCTCACCCGAGCTGGATCCAGCCCCGGACCAGTCAGCGGGCAGAGGCGTGGGACATTTGTTTCGCACGCACCAGCAAGGTGTATTTGGTCACGATATCCGGGCCGACCTGTGGCGGCCACGTCCCCGCCTCGGTATAGCCGAGAAACGTTTCCAGAACTTCACCGAAATGCGATTCGTGGCCGGTTCTCAGGGCACCGGGAATGTTGATCCGGTAAACAGCGCCGTCCGGCTCAAAAGCGACACCGGGAAAGTCAGCCTGCAGTCCCAGAACCGCGTCGGCGAGCTCGCTCTCGAATACCCGGCTGTTTCGCAGCGGCCTTACCGTCAGACGCGTCAGGTGCCCGGTTTGCGGTCCCTGATCGACAACCAGGTCCGCTCGCGTGCCGCGCAGCACCGAATGATGGGTATCGCCACCGCCCTTGGGGATTTTCAGATTCCACAGCGATTCGACCTGCACCGGAATGCCGCGCAGTCGGTATGCAATGGCCGCATTGCACAGATACTGCAGCGCCTCATTCTCGACATGCTCCTGTACCGCCACCGGGAATGCGTCGAGTCCCGTGATCTGCGAATAAATATCCAGCGGGACTGCGGTTGGCCATTGCCGTGCCGTCTCGAGCGTGACGTCGCGATCGTATTCAAACGGCGTTGCGTTACTGGTCATCCACTGTGCCAGATCGACCAGATGGGTGGTGACATCGGTCATGCCTTCGCCCTGGATTCTGGTGTCAAAAAACCAGTATGGCCGGATCAGGGGGCGATTGTTGACGATCTTGTAGAGGTGATGGATGCTTTTGAAATAGATTGCCGGCTCGCTACCGTCGATCCGGTATTCGCCGAACACGGCAGGATTTCGTGCCAGCGCACGCTGCAATCGGCTGGCGATCTGGTGGCGCTCGGTCATGATGTCCATGGCAAGCGGCGTGGTCGCCGCGACGTGCCGGAGCTTGTCTTCGTCAACGGCATCTATCAGCCATGGCTTGTCACCGAGGACATAAAACCCGTCGTCATGCAGCTGCTGTATCGACGCCATCTTGGTGTCGTTCCTGCCCGAGATAACGACGATGTCGCCACGGCGTTCGGTGCGCAGCCGCTCGAGAAAATCCGGCCCGCGGTAGACGTGCAATTTCCACCGCGTCGGGTCTGACGCTCGATTGTTGAATGTCTCGACCATGCGGGTGAAGTTATCTACGTCGGGACCCTGCTCCGCGTACACATAGACGTCATCAGCCAGACGCGGGTCATGTGAGCGCAAGGTCAGGCCGGCGTGAAAGTGGCCCGGATTCAGGATCAGCAAGGTGTGCTGTGTCTGCGCACGCGCCATCGCCGCATTCGGCAAGGATCCGGTTGCGCCAATTGCCGCTGCCGCGGCAAGAGCACTTTGAAGAAATCGGCGCCGCTGCGTCAACTGCCTCGATGCAAACCCGGAATCGATTGTTGCGGGATCCGGCTTACGGTTCATGTGTTTCATCGTGTCCTCACAATTTGCCCACATGCGGCCTCGCGTGCGCAAAACGCCTCGGCAATCCACGGCGGCACGATTGGGTATTTTGTATGGGTACGGTGGTGGCCAAGGGCGGAATCGAACCACCGACACAAGGATTTTCAGTCCTCTGCTCTACCAACTGAGCTACTTGGCCACTTACTTCCAACACTACCCGCCGGGACAAGGATTTTGCCTCCGGCCGGGCTGGCGCCCTTAACCTGCTGCGCAGGTTAGCCTTCGCCGCAACAAGCACGTGAGCACTTGTGGCTTCGACCTAACCTTCCGCTTCGCGGAAAGTGAGTCTATGCCGCAACAAGCCGCTCGCGCGCCGTGTTGTCAGTCCTCTGCTCTACCAACTGAGCTACTTGGCCCCGGTACAACATTGATCCGATCGGGGAATCGGATGCCAGCTTCAGCCGGAGCTGGCTTACTGATCTGCCAACGCAGACTGGCTTCCACTGCGATACGCCTGCGGCGGCATATCTTCGCTTGGTCCCTCTCAAGGACCACCACGAAGCGGCGCATTATACGTAGAAATTCGGCGCCGACCAACTGCCCGCTGCGACCCGAAAAGCCTCCCTATTGTGGTTCGAGAAACCGTCTGAGCGCCGTGTCGGCACCGAGGTTGGCCCGGGCAACAAATGCACAGAACAGCTCGGCGGTCGCCAGGGCATCGGTAAGCGCATTGTGCGCCTTGTAACGCGGAAGGCCGTAGCGCTCGCGCAGTGCATGCAACCGCAGGTCGCGACCCGTGACCGACTGGTTGCGATGCTCCAGCCAGCGACGTATCAGGCTCTCGGTATCGGCAACCGGTGCCAGAAAATCAGTCCCGTAGAGGCGCTTGCAGGCGGCGTCGAGAAACGCTCGCTCGATCCTGACGTGATGGCCCAGCAGCACTCTGCCTCGCAACCGCAAAAGTACGCCGGGCAGCACCTGGGCAAGGTCTCTGCCACTGGCTGCCGCCTCGTCGGTGATATGGTGAATGACCGCCGACGTTTCGGGAATTGCGCCCGTGGGCGCGATCAGGTGATGTTGCGCCGTGCCCAGTCCGATCCGCCCCGCCTTTAGCGAAACCAGGCCGATGCTGAGAATTTCGTCGTTGCGCGCATCGAGGCCAGTGGTTTCGAGGTCGAGCGCAACGAACTCCACTTCCGTATAGCGGACACCGCGGCCCGGAAACGACGCGGCCAGATAATCATGCATCGGCCCCGCAGACGCACTGCGCAGCAGGCGGCGCCGGCGCAGGTCAAGCGGAACGAAGCGTTGCCACATGTTGCTAGCCTAGCGCAGCCGCCCGGCCTGATAACGTTGTTCGAGGGCTTGCTGCATGGTCGCGATAATTGCGAATGCGTCTTTCAGGTGGCTTCGTTCGAGGGCCGGCAGCTCGTGCGGAGCAATGAAGTTGTCGGCCCTGGCACCAGCCCGAATCTGATGGGCCTGGTGCTGCACGCGAAGTGTGGCAATGAACTCGAGAGCGTCTTCAAGATCACGCGCACCCTGTGCGCTCAGTGCCCTGGTTCCGGTTGCAGCGCGCAGCCGCTCCACCGTATTGATGGCCCCGATACCTTCAGCGAGGCTGTAGACACGCGCCAGATCGACCACCGGCACGATGCCTCTGATCTTGATGTCAAAGGTCTTGTCATGCTCACCGCCGCGAATCAGGACAATATTGCGAAAGAACCCCAATGGTGGCCGGTGCGTCATTGCATTAGCTGCCATAAAGGCAAGAAAGATTCCGTTGTTCTTGCTTTTCTCGAGATTTTCCCGCCGCAGGGTCTCGAGCAGAGTGTCCTCACCATGAACCACGCGCAGGTCGAAGAACACGCTGGAGAGCATTAGCGCCATCGGTTCGGGTTCATTGATCCAGGTATCGAAATAACGCCGCCAGCGCTGGCGTGGCTGGCGCCATTGCGGGTTGCTGGCCATCACATCTCCGGGACAATAGACAAATCCGCAAGCGTTGAGCCCGTCGTTGACAAAACGGGCCAGCGACTCGAAATACGCTTCATGCTCTGGCAGCAGGTCGTCCGAGAGAATCAGCGCATTGTCCTGATCAGAGTGCGAGGTCTGCTCGCGTCGCGCATGCGAGCCGCCCGTGACCCAGGCGTAGGAAACCGGAGCCGCCCCCAGTTGCTGCTCGGCCAGTGCCAGCAAGCGCCTGGTGATCGCATCGTTTACGTTCGACACCGCCTCGCCGACTTGCCGTGCACCAGCACCGGCCAGCGCCAGCTGGACCTGCAACTCAGGCAGCTTGCGGCTGACTTCGGCCAGGGCCTCGAGCGTTCCGGCCTTGCTGACATCGCCGACCAGGTAAACCGCATTGGCGCTTTCGTGCCGCACCAGGTCGGTGGTCGACACAAGCCCCACTACCCGGCGCCCATCGACAACCGGCAAATGGTGGACGTTGAGCCGCGTCATGCGCATCAGCGCATCGAAACCGGGACTTGCGGGGGTGATGGTGTGAATCTCGGCAGTCATGATTTGCGCTACCGGCCTGGCCGTATCAACACCGGCGGCAATACAACGACTGCGCAGGTCACGGTCGGTGATCATTCCGAGCAGTTGTTCCCCGCTCATCACCAATAACGAAGAAACTCCTTCGCTTGCCATTAGCGCCGCTGCCTCTCGAATGCTGGTCTGCGGGCTTACAAACACCGGCGGGCGCTTGACCAGGCTGACAACGGGCACAGTCAGCAATCCACCGCCTCGTTGTGTGCTTTGCTGCAACACGGCGATCGCTTTTCTCAAGCGCCCGGTCAGTGCGGCGTCAAAATGCCTGGCGAAATCGGGATATTCGCGGCACAAGCTCTTGAGGGTTTCGCATGGCAGCAGGTAAACCAGCGTATCTTCGGCAGCAACACCGGTCATCGCCGAATCGTCGACACTGCC
>JASFUE010000209.1:0-6068 GCA_050050435.1 Burkholderiales bacterium
AAACGTTTTCCCTACTAGTTACATCGCGTTGCCTGCCTCTTCCAGTAGCACGCTGACTGCGCGAGCACTGCCGATCGCCGGTGCTGGTCTCGTATTGTCGAGACCTATATTCGCTACGACAAGGGCATCCTCCAGCAGCTTCTGTTGATCGCTACCCGCTTTCGCGTCGTTTATTGCGCCGTTACCCTGGCCCTTGCATGGGTTGCCGGCCTTTGCGTCGAAACCCTTTCCATTCGGGCCGACCAGGCAATTGACCACATGGTGCAGATGAGCGTGTGTCTGATCGACCGTTGACATCTTTGCAGCGAACTGCGCGTGCTGGATCGCAGTTTCTATTTCTTTCTGAGCTCCGCCGGCAGAGAGCGCCAAGCCGGCAAACAAACTCAGGCCCAACGCCCCGAGTATGACAACGCTTTTCGTTACGAGGGAATGAATCGTGTTCATACTTTCCTCCTTTGCTTGGGTCGCAACCAATTTAATTTGCAATAAACTGGATTCGCAACACTTCCAGACCGAAGTAGAGCTTGCGGATCCATCAAAGTCAAAATCAGGTATCAGCTACGCGCAGATCAGGAAACGCCGATACGCACCTTACGCGCGCAATAGAATACCGCGTGCAACATTTGTTGATGCTATTGGTCTGACAATGTCGTCGCAGAAGGTTCCCCGGGCTTTGCGCGATGCTGACGAAATATCCCTACTACGAGTACGGCACATCAATTGCGATGAAGGAAGGGCGGGCACGCCCCGGGAGCATTCGATTCATGCTTTGAAAGCAGAGCAGGATAACCAGACCCGAGCAGCGGCAGCGTCCGAACGATCAGCCGTTAGACCAGATTTCGATCGCTTGCATGAGGCGATCCGCATCGAGCCAGTTGTCGACTTCGTCGGTGCGTTCTTCGAGCAACGCATATAGCGCCTTGAGTACCACGCTGCGCTCTTCGCTAGTACACGCAAGCCATCGACTGTTGCGCGGACCGTCGCGAATCACCTGAGACAAGAACTGGTCGATGTAGTACTCGTTATCCTTTTTTGTAAGCGCCATTTTCATCAGCGCCGGAAGGTAGTAACGAAAACCGGTGTCAGTGGCAAACGTCATCGGATCCCAACCGGCGTGACCAAGCGCTTCACGGGTAATCGTGTCGGGCGTGAATTTTTGCAGCACTTCATCGTGCTCGGCGCATTCGCAGCAATGCGTATGGTCGGTGAAGTGTTCCGGTCTTTGCACCTTGCCGAACACTTCACACGCTTCGGCAATCAGTTCTTGTACAGAGCTCATGATTGTTCTGACCCGGGAGCCAGATTAACTGTAAACAATCTCAGTTCGTCATGCGCTGGCGTCTTTCGCCTGCGCATGCGGAACATATTCGTCGAGGATCGAATCCGCCGAAGCGCTATGAAAAGCCACGCCAAACCATTGCCCGGCGCCACGCGCCTGCGGAAAGTGCCAGGTATTCTCCGGCACCACATCCCAGCAAACCGAAATGTCCGGCGTTTGCGCCTGATCCGGGCTGGCAACAGGATAACGCTGGTAGGTCCTGTCTAGCCCTCCCGGCTGCGCGCAATTGATTATTCCACTACCACGGAAGGAGACCAGCCGTTGGATACTGTTTCGATGAATTTCCTCGTGCGGGGCGCGCTGGCCAGCCTTGATGGTGAAGACCCGGCACAGGCCGATTTCGTCGCGAAATTTTTCGGGGAGCCCGTCCCTGAACATGCCGATTGGCAGCGTTATAGAGGAATATGCGCCCAGATAACCGGCGTCGCGGAAACGCTCCGAGGCATCATGCAGTCCGGCCTCGATTGCTTCGCGGCAGCCAGCATCGAAAAACACCAGCCGGTGCAGGCATTCGATCAATGGCCGGTCGTATTCACTGAAGGCTGGCAGTTGCGCTTACTCCTTGTTCTTTCCCCTACTGGCCACCGCCATGCCGCACCTTACTGGCCCTCTCCCATCTTGACCATCACGAGCGTGGCGCCATCCTTACTCACTACCCGGGTATCGTGCCCCTTGCCGGTCAGGTCGCGGTGCAACCATGCCGAGCCCTGCGGGAAACGACGCACTTCACCGTCACTGACTTCAACCTCCATTTCGCCGTCCAGCACAAAAATATGACCGACGCTGGGCGCCGGATGCCAGCCTCCGCCCCAGCCCGCAGGCAAGGAAATAAATGCGACTTCCTTCGCGGGACGGAAATCAGATATGTTCATCGGCGCCGCCGGCGGCGCGACATCAACCATCGAAAACGCGACTTCAACGTCCCTGAAGTGGGTCTCTCCGTCGGCATCGGTAAACATTTCCGAATATTTCATACGCTGCTGACTCCCTGAATGGTTATTGTTGTGGCATTAAGAACGCAAGCATAAACCGCAACCCGGAAATGGCAAAACGGTGCAATTTTCCTTTAATTCATGCTGCGCGCCTGTGAGGCATCATGCAAACGGGCCTGGCGCAGCACAACCTCGCTCCGATACACGCGCAAGCGTAGAATGATCGACTTCCTTCACGACGGGCATAACGTATCCGAACGGCGCTCCAACCGGGTAGTGCGCCAGCTGACGTACAGAAGATGGTTAGAACGATGCGAACATTGATGCTTGCGCTGCTTGTTGTCATTTCAGCCTGCATCATCAGCGCAGCCAAAGCTGACGACGGGCACTTCTCCGGCACTTATGAAGGGCACATCGGCGGCGACTCCGCGGTTCTGGAGCTGAATGTCTCGGGAACGGTTGTTACCGGCCGGATCGCGCGCTCCATGGGCACCACGATCGAACTCAACGGAACGCTTACTGAAGGCAGAATCGTTGGCGCAGCGTCCACCAGTCGCGGCACCGGCTTCTTCGAAGCCTATCGGGAACTGGGCGCGTTGGTATTTATCCTGAGTGAATCCGGCGCAGTAACCGGTCAGACCATCGAAGCGCGCGCGGAATTTTTCGCGGCTGATAACACAATAAGGGATGAAACAACGGTAACGGAGCAATCCACGCCCGCCGCGCCGCCGCGGGATCAGAAATTGATGGGCACCTGGACCACGCGAGAGTACCTTGCGATTGGCGACATGGTATTGCCGGTCACTTCGGCGATGACACTGGATCCCGATGGGCACTACTCGCGCGAAAGTGAGCCGGAGACCATTTCGCAACGGGGGCAATGGCGAAGCCTCAACGGGTTTCTGGAGTATCGCGCGCAGGAAAGCGCTGCATGGACCGCGCTCGGCGAATACCAGTTACACGGCAACAATCTCATTCTAGTCAAACCGAACACGCAACCGCAGTTGTGGACCCGGGCTCCCAACTAGTCGCGACCATTACTGGTCACAGTCGCCGCGGCCAAAAGTTGCTACTGGTTATCGCTCCTTAGGGGCATGCCCTATCGGATATCGCTTCTATCAGGAACAGCTGCGATGCGAATGGCCCCTCAGGGCGCGCTGAAATTGCAGTGACGGTGCGTACCGTCGCAAAATGGCTTGTTGCCTGACTGGCCGCACCGACACAGATTGGCCTGCTCGCCATGCCACTCGCTGCCATCATCCGCAACAATGGTCATCGCGCCGAAGCAATGCACTGGTCCATTGGTTCGAGGCGTCAGACGCAGGTGAGCACCGGGATCGCCGGCTTCGGGTTTCCGGATCACATAATCCGCGCAAACCCGTGCGTCATCGTCGAATCCGGCTTTGCGGTGTGTCCCGTCACAATAGGGCTTGTTCGCAGACTGACCACAGCGACACAGCCGGATGGTTTTCCCGGATATCACCACTGAAGCGCCTTGCGCGTCGATCAATTCGATGTCACCGGCTACCATGAGCGGACCATCGACCTGGGGCCGGATAATGTTGCTCATGCCGCTTTCTGTGTCGCCGCGCTAGTGCGCGACCCAACCACCGTCGATCGGCAGCGCCGCACCGGTGATCGACGACGCCGCGTCCCCGGCCAAAAATACGGCCAGCGCCGCGACTTCCTCGATCTTGACGAATTCCTTGGTCGGTTGGCGCTCGAGGATCACTTTCTTGATGACATCTTCACGCGGCAGTTGATGCGCTTTCGCCTGGTCGTCGATCTGTTTGTCGACCAGCGGCGTTTTGACAAAGCCGGGGCAGATAGCGTTGCAGGTGATACCCTGTTGCGCCGTTTCCAGCGCGACGGTTTTGGTGAGACCGACAATACCGTGCTTGGCGGCGATATAGGCCGATTTGAACGGGGAAGCGACCAGTCCATGTGCGGACGCAATATTGATAATGCGTCCCCAACCATTTGCTTTCATCCCGGGCAGTGCCGCGCGCGTTGTGTGAAATGCCGACGTCAGATTGATGCTGATGATCAGATCCCATTTCTCGGCAGGAAATTCGTCGACCGGTGCCACGTGTTGAATGCCGGCGTTGTTGACCAGCACATCCACGCCACCGAGTTCGCGCTGCGCCGTCGCGATCATGTCGGCGATCTCGTCCGGCCTGGTCATGTCGGCAGGTGAATACACGACTTTCACACCGTGGCCGGATTCGATTTCTGCGCGTGACTTTTCGATTTCATCCGCATCGCCCAGCCCGTTGAGCATGATATTGGCGCCTTCGGCGGCAAATGCGCGCGCCATGCCCAGTCCGATTCCGGAAGTCGACCCGGTTACGACGACAGATTTTCCTTTCAACATAATGCGTCCCAAATCACCTCGATTGACGCAAAGTTTAGCAGCTTGCATTCCCCGCGCCGTGCCATGGTTCACATGGCAGGCGCTTCGCCGTAACCAGTCAGCTCAAGATAGCCGCGGCCCGACGGTGCGTTCTTGCTGTGCGCGCGTACGGCGCCTTCCCAGTAAACAATACCGGTGCTTGGTCGTGAATCGAGTTCCTGGTCGTCCATCAGTGGCTCGATGTCAAACCGGTAGTCACCGGCGCGAATCCGCATGGCCACCGGATAGTGAAAGCCGGTGCGCGGCGAATGCCACTGCCTGAGCGGCTCGAACGTGACTTCGTCCGGCGCGAGTACCCGCAGCCTGCCACTGGCATCACGCACGCTGCCTCCGGCCCAAAGCACACCACCGCTACGCGAGCGCATCCGGAATGCCATCAGCGCAGCACCGTCGGCAAGGTTGAGACTGATCCAGTCCCACCCTTGCGCTTGTTGCGGCAGGTATTGGCTGGACCATTCATGATCGAGCCAGGCTTGACCGTGAACGGCTTGCGTCCGGCCGTCGAGCATGACGGAGCCGCTGACCTGCAGTTGCGGCACACTGTAGTAGTAGCTGGCTTGCCCCGGCTCCGGGCCTTTGGTGCTGAACCCATTGCGTCCCTGCAACAGCACCGGTTGAGATGGGACAAACTGCAGGTCCAGAGTGAAATTGTCCGCCGCGATGCGGGCGTGATATTCGTTGCCATTGCGCACGAGATTCCAGTCATCGATAGCAACATCGGTGTCACCTGTGCTTGCATAGGCGAGCCCGAAACCCTCGCGGGCGGCACGCTGATCATAGATCAGGCGGCCGTGCCGTGCATCGGCGATGGCGGCATGTGCAAAGATCAGTTGCTTCGGTGCGAAATCCGAGTCGTTGTCCTCCTGCACGCCCGGGCGGCTTCGAAAGAACGTGACCTGGAATCCGCGCTCGACCCCATTGCTGTCGATCCAGCCGGTGACGTACCACCATTCGGTGCGAAATTCGGGATGCGCGCCATGGTCTGCCGGAAACACCAGCTTGCGCCCGCTAATCACCGGCGGATAGTCGATCGAAGCGGATGCTCCCGGATTGTCGGCATAACTTGCAGGCGGCAACGCACTCGCGCAGTAAAGCAACGCCAAGCGAAACAAACCGGCAAGAAGACGCGTTCGCATCGGCCCTTACCAATCCTCGCGTACGGCGCGCACGGCAACACCCGCAACGGCATGGCGCGCACTGCCAATAGCGGCGAGTATTGCCGCGAGCAACATGGCAAGTGCAAACAAACTCAGACCCGACCAGGGAATGTGCACGTCCATGCTCCAGTGAAACGACTGGCGGTTAACGACCTCGATCAACACGATGCTCATCACCCATCCAAGCAGCAGGCCGACAAGTAACCCGATGGCACTGACCAGTGCGC
>JASFUE010000210.1:0-6064 GCA_050050435.1 Burkholderiales bacterium
AGAGATTCGGCGCACTGCATGCAGACCACCACAAGATTGCCACCATCCTGTGACCGGCCAACCGTAGTCAAACAAAAACTGTACGGCCATCATCGCATGCGCGAAAGGCAATGTGCAACGCAATCCCGCCGGTCGATTGTCGGACGGAGCTTCCAGAGAGAGGGTGGTTTTTCCTTTAACCGGTTGTTGGCAGCGTAAATCGAAAAATTGTGCCGACACCGAGGGCGCTCTCGACCTCTACCGAACTGCCGTGCAGAAGCAGGATTCGTTGCGCGATGGCGAGGCCCAGGCCGGTGCCTCTTGGTCTGTCCGCCCGGTCCTTGTTGGTTCGATAAGTGCGGTCGAATATTTTGGTCAGGTCCGAAGCCGGAATACCGCAGCCGGTATCGGCGACTTGTGCCGAAACGGAATTCTGGCCGGCTGTGACCGAAAGGCGGATGGTTCCGCCTTCGGGCGTGTATTTGATTGCGTTATCAATGAGATTTTCGAAGACCCGCTCGATGAGTCCGATGTCCGCGGTGATGAGCGGGGTGTTGGGCGGAAGGTCGCATTCGATCTTCAGATGGCGCTGTTCCGCTTCGGGCCGGAATTTCTGGGCGACGTCCTGCGCTATTTCTGCAATCGAGAACGATTCGGTATGAAGCTTGCGGTCAGCACTCTCGAGCGTCGCAAGCTCGAACAATTCGGTTGTCAGGCGCCCCAGATGTTCGCTGTGTTTGAGAGCAACATTCAGATAGTGCTGCTTCTCTGCTTCCGAAAGTTCTGCCTGCTTCATCAGCAGTGTTTCGACAGAACCACGGAGGGATGCAAGCGGAGTACGCAAGTCATGCGAGATGTTGGCGAACATTTCGCGGCGTGAACTGTCGGCCGATTGAAGCTCCTTGATTTGCTCTGCTATACGTTGGGACATCTCGTCAAATATCTGCTCGAGACGATCGATCTCGTCACCCCGGGCGTGGAACGAATTTTCTGGTACGTCCCCCGGGCGCTGAAGCCCGCTGCTCCTGAAGTCTTTCATCAATTTGGCCAGATGCCGGAGGCGGCGCGTGGTCCAGTGGAAGTAAGCCGCACCTGCCGTAGCCGTCAGCAGCAGGCTAGCAACGAGCGCCGCGAGCGTCAGGCGAAGAACGTGGCTTCGTTCGAACATCGCGGTAACGCTGTCATAGGATTCGCCGCCCAGGACAACGTAGAGGTATCCTTGAAGGCGCCCCTGATCGTGGACCGGTGCCGCCGAAAAGACTTTGCGTCTTTGCGGATTACGCGGATCATCGCCATAGATCGGCAGTCTTGCGTCCCCTGCCAGGAAAGTCTCGATGGGCGCGAGTGAAACCTGTTTGCGCTTTATCTTTTCCTGTGGCGCCGAGAACGCCAGAATCTGGCCCGCCGGGCTGAGGAGATAGACTTCTATCGCAGGGTTAATCTTCATCAACATTTCGAAGACCTGATCGAGAGCCTCCGGATTGACTTGCTGTTTGCGGATCAGCGGTTTCGATTCAACGATATTGGCAGCAAGCGAGTGGTTCAGGCTTTGATTGATTTCCTGGATGTAGAATCGGGTGGCGACAGCCGTTAATCCGACGTAGGTGATGATGGTGGCGCCGAGCAGTATCAGCAGTGCCGCTATCAGCTTGCCGGAAAGTGTCCTGAACACGATGCTAGCGCCTGTACTGATCGGTGAATTTGTATCCGACGCCCCACACGGTGATGACATAGCGTGGTTTGTTCGGGTCGCGTTCAATTTTCGAACGCAGCCGGTTGATGTGCGAGTTGACGGTGTATTCATAGCCGGCGTGGCTGTAGCCCCATACCAGATCAAGCAATTGCGCTCGGGTATAGACCTGACCCGGGTTTTTCGCGAAGTGTGCCAACAGTGCGAATTCCTTGGCAGTCAATTCAACCGCCTCGCCGGCGATACTCACTGTGTGCTTGCCGATGTCGATGTGCAGATCGCCGGCGCTGATTGTTCTTGAAGGCTCTTGCCCGGGTTTGCTCATTTCCTCGATGCGACGGAACACGGCTTTCACGCGGGCCATAAGTTCGGGCATGCTGAAGGGCTTGGTGATGTAATCGTCGGCACCGATTTCAAGTCCGACGACACGGTCGACTTCTGCGGTTTTCGCGGTCAGCATGAGGATTGGTATATACCTCTTTTGGGCTCGTAACTGCTTGCATATTTCGAGCCCCGGCGTGCCCGGCAGCATCAGATCGAGAATGATCAGGTCGAATTCGCGCGCCAGCGCCTGCTCGAAGCCCGTCGTGCCGTCCGCTGCCAGACTGACTTCGCACCCCAGATCCTGCAGGTGTAGCGAAACCAGTTCGGCGAGGTCGCGGTTGTCTTCAATGATCAGGATACGTCGAGGCATCCCCGCTCGCTAAAACAGAGTTAGGTGTCACACACTCTGTACTTTTACCACGAGATTATCACGAAAGAATCACACACAGGATGTATTGGGCTGATTCGGCGCATCACCGTCTTGTCATCCTCGTCCGCCCGGTTGTGGCCGGATCAGTCTGCGCCCTGCACGCAGCAGCCGCAAGAGGCGCCTGGACTCTAACGTGCGCCGACCGGGAGTCTGTCCGCTCCGGTGCGGCTTTGCGCTGTCACCATCGTGCCGTTCGTTACAGAAACGCAATATTCGAGGGATAACGCCGTTATATTTTGTTTCCATCATGGCGTTACCTGCTCGTTGTCATGGTCGGATATTTCCTCACCAGTTCACGTGTGGGTCCAAGCAACGAATTATTAACGGAGGAACGCATGATGAGTAACTTGATGAACGCTAAACTGGTCGTCCCCGCACTGGCCGGGATCGCCTTGGTCTGGGCAGCCGCTGCCCATGCGCAACCAATTGCGCTGAATGCAGAGCAGATGGATTCGGTGGCCGCGGCCGGCGTCGACACTGTGAACGGGTTCGTGTGCCCGGTAATCAAGACAGAAAATGTACTCCATAGCCCCAGGAGCGGGACGTTGGGAGGGGGTGAGTTCTATACCATCGGCGGCCCCGATGTAACGGTTCCGGTGCGTGCCACCAATGGGGACGGCACCAGCAATCCCGGTGGGCCATTCCTCAAACCGGGAGATCCCAACTATTCGGCGATCTGGGGTTGCTGCCGCTAGTTGCGCCATCCGCACATCGCCACTGGCACTTGTCAGGGGTATGTGACTGACCGCTGCGGGTGCGCCGTTATGGCCGGCGAACAGGGAGGGGCGCACCCGCACTGACTACAAGCCATTCGAAAGGTCTGCAGTGCGCAATCGGGATGGTGTTCGCGTTATGGCTGGTTCGATTCTCCTCGCCCTCGCCATCGGCTTCGGTGATGCCGGACCGGCATTGGCGGCTGATCAAGTGGCGCCAGTGAGGTCACTGACGGAAAAGCGGCATGAGAATGTGGTTCTTCAGCAATGGGAACTCAGCTGCGCGGCGGCCGCGCTGGCGACCATCCTTCGCTATCAGTACGGCATGGCGGTCACCGAGCGATCGGTCGCACTTGGTCTGATCAATCGCAATGAATACATCGCGAACCCCGATCTGGTACGACTGCGTAACGGATTTTCCCTTCTCGATCTGAAGCGCTACGTTGACGAAATTGGATATGAGGGAATCGGATTGGGGCAACTGGCCGTGGCCGATCTCATTGATCGTGCGCCGGTCATTGTCCCCGTATCTGTGCGGGGATATCCGCACTTCGTCGTGTTTCGCGGCGCTACGTCAGACAGGGTGCTGCTCGCGGATCCGGCGTTCGGCAATGTCACCATGTCGATTGTTAAGTTCGCAGAGGCATGGATTGATTACCGTAAACTGGGGCGCGTGGGCTTTGTCGTGACCAGGTCGGGGACGCTGGTCCCGCCGGGTCGATTGCGGGCGCGGGCATCGGACTTCGTTTTCCTGCGATGATGTTCTCGCTGCAAGGATCAAGATGAACATGCGGTCCGGGAGCTTGCGGGTTGGCCTTGTTGCGTTCGCACTATCGTTTTGCGTGGCGGGCGCAGATGCACAGGAAGCGGCCGATGCCCCGTCACAGGACATGCGCGTGCAGGACCTCGAGCGCAAACTGGAGGAACGCGACAAGGTCATCATCGAACTGCTCGAACGTGTCGAGGCGCTGGAACAACGGGTCGGCGTTGAGCCGCACACGAATGAAACGGCTGAAGCACCGGCTGGCGATGATGGACCGGGTACTGATGTCATATCTACGGAGCCTTCCGAAGACGCGCCGGGAGCGGTCGTAGTCGAAGAGGGGGCGGCGGAGCGTGCCCTCGAGCGAACGCTAACGCTGCAGGGCGCGTTGCTGTTGCCGTCTGGCGTCTTGGAGATCGAGCCCGGTTTTACCTACGGCCGGCGAGAAGATGCGACACCCACCCTTGTTACGTCATCCGGTACTGTCTTCGCCGGCCAGACCCAGCTCAATGCCAATAGCCTGACGGGGGATCTGGTGGTGCGGTTGGGATTGCCATGGGAATCGCAGTTGGAGCTCGGTATCCCTTACCGCTGGCGGCAAGTCGAGTCCGTCACCAGTGTTGACTTCGTGCCGACTGAGGCGTCGAGCCAGTCGGGGCAGGGTGTCGGAGACGTGCGCGTGGGCCTGGCAAAGACGCTGCTGCGGGAGGGCCTGTGGCAGCCCGACCTTGTGGGTCGTGTCACCTGGGACACGGCAACCGGCGATACCGTCGACAATGGCGTGTTTCTCGGAGGAGGATTCGACGAAATCAGCGCATCGCTGACCGCAATAAAAAGACAGGACCCGGTCGCGTTCGTCGGCGGGCTGGGCTACGAGTACACGTTCGAGGATGAACAAGTCCAGCCCGGTCCGATCGTCTCTGCAAATTTCAGCGGTGATATTGCGCTCAGCCCGGAGACATCGCTGCGTCTCCTGCTGTTTGGCGCTTACCAACAGGAAACCGAGTTTTTCGGACGCAAAGTCAGTGGCAGCGACCAGACAATCGGCGTCCTCGGAGTGGGTGGTTCAATGCTGCTCTCCCGCGGCATTTTGCTGGATCTGTTGGTCGGGGTTGGTTTGACGGAAGATGCCGACGACTTCTCGGTGTCGCTGTCGCTGCCGATTCGATTCCGCCGCCCGATTTTCTGAATACCTGGCAGGACAAGGTCGCGAAGGCAGCGTAACACGCGGCCCTTGCAGTTTTGCCGGGCGTCTGCCATTTCCCCATGTTCGAAGCACCGCAACCGATCAACGATACGATCTCGGCTTTCGTGCGGCGTGTTGGAAGCGTTAGGGGTTGACGAAATCCTGCATGATCACAGCCATTACGTCGCCTT
Source organism: Burkholderiales bacterium (assembly GCA_050050435.1). GTDB lineage: Bacteria > Pseudomonadota > Gammaproteobacteria > Burkholderiales > Eutrophovitaceae > SG8-40. The sequence goes on from JASFUE010000210.1 coordinate 5,277, forward strand.
TTTTCACGCGCCCCGAACCCGGCGCCATCCAGATGTAACCGTCAATGGGAAATTCGATGGGTTGCGGCAGGCGTGCCCACTCCTCGACAAAATGCAGATAGCCGGCCAGTTCGCCGGCTTTGATTTTCTGCTCGGGTACGAAATGCGGTTCGAATAGTCCGTCGCTCGGCGCAAACAGGTAGGATCGCTGGTCGCGAACCATCATTTGTCGGGTCTGGCCTCCGTCGGACTGCGTAGTTTCGGGTTTGCCTTCGATGATGCCCATCCACTTGAGAACGTTCTCGAGCCCGCGCCCGGCGATGCGTACGGCATCGGGTCTGACTCGCCCGTAACCACCGATTTCCGTGGAAATGGATAGCGCGCGGTGGCGTTCGGCAGATGCCGCGACGGTGGCTGTTTCGTCAACACCCCAGAAGACCACGTTGTATGGGGCGGCGAAGGTTTCTGCCAGTGTCTGCGTACGATTGATGATTTTCGGGTCTTCGGTCCAGTGCATGATCGAGCACAGCGCGGCTTCCATCGAATTACCCGCGGAATGGACATCAACCGAAACCTCGACTTGCGGCATGATGGTGCCTTCGATGAAATGCGCCAGCATTTCGCAAAAGCTGCCGCGTGCATCGCCTGGCATGCAGCGATTGAAGTCGCGTCCGTCGATCGGGCACATACGACGCCCGGCCAGCGCTGCCGGCAGGTCTACCGCCGGCAACATGATGACTTTTCCGTTGACGCTGCCGGGATCGATCCGGCGTGCCAGGCGCGAGATGGCGATTTGCCCTTCGTATTCA
>JASFUE010000211.1:0-6030 GCA_050050435.1 Burkholderiales bacterium
ATGTCGAAAGTCACCTCGATCTGCGGCATGCCGCGCGGTGCCGGCGGAATGTCGGTGAGGTTGAATTGGCCCAGCGACTTGTTGTCGCGGGTCATTTCGCGCTCGCCCTGCAGCACGTGAATCGTCACCGCGGACTGATTGTCATCCGCCGTGGAGAATACCTGCTGCGCCTTGGTCGGAATCGTGGTGTTCTTCTGGATCAGCTTGGTCATTACGCCGCCGAGGGTCTCGATACCCAGAGACAAAGGCGTCACATCCAGCAGCAGCACATCCTTGACGTCGCCTTGCAGTACGCCGGCCTGAATTGCCGCACCGATTGCCACAGCCTCGTCCGGATTGACGTCCTTGCGCGGCTCCTTGCCGAAGAAGCCTTTTACGACTTCCTGCACTTTGGGCATGCGCGTCTGGCCGCCGACCAGGATAATGTCGTTCACGTCCGATACCTTGATGCCGGCATCCTTGATCGCGGTGCGGCACGGTTCGATGGTTCTGGTAACGAGGTCTTCGACCAGGCTCTCGAGCTTGGCGCGGGTGATTTTCACCGCCAGGTGCTTCGGCCCTGAAGCATCGGCCGTGATGTACGGCAGGTTGACTTCAGTTTGCTGGGCCGAAGACAGCTCGATTTTGGCTTTTTCCGCAGCTTCCTTCAGTCGCTGCAGTGCCAGCACGTCGCTGCGCAGGTCGATGCCCTGGTCTTTCTTGAATTCGTCTGCAAGATACTCGATCAGCCGCTGGTCGAAATCCTCCCCGCCGAGGAAGGTGTCACCATTGGTGGAAAGCACTTCGAACTGATGCTCGCCCTCAACTTCGGCGATCTCGATGATCGAGATGTCGAAGGTGCCGCCGCCGAGGTCGTATACCGCGATCTTGCGATCACCCTGCTTCTTGTCCATTCCGAATGCGAGCGCCGCAGCCGTCGGCTCGTTGATGATTCGCTTGACTTCCAGACCGGCAATCCGCCCGGCGTCCTTGGTCGCCTGACGTTGCGAGTCGTTGAAGTAGGCCGGCACGGTGATGACGGCATCAGTAACCGGCTCGCCGAGGTAGTCTTCGGCGGTCTTTTTCATTTTGATCAGCACCTGCGCAGAGACTTCCGGCGGCGCCATTTGCTTGCCGCGCGTCTCAACCCAGGCATCACCATTTTTCGCTGCAACGATTGCAAACGGAGAGTGCTCCTTTGCCTTTTGCACTTCGGCATCCTGGAAGCGCCGTCCGATCAGACGCTTGGCAGCGAAAATCGTGTTCTTGGGATTGGTCACCGCCTGGCGTTTTGCCGGGGCTCCGACCAGCACCTCACCGTCTTCAGTGTAGGCGACAATTGAAGGCGTGGTTCGCGCGCCCTCCGCGTTTTCAATTACTTTGGCCTTGCCATTCTCCATCACTGCAACGCAGGAGTTGGTAGTGCCGAGGTCGATTCCGATTACTTTTCCCATGATCTTTCCCTTTAGATTTCAATCCGAAAACATTCAGTTACTTCATTAAGTCAGGGTGCAGGGGCTGTTTTTCAAGCCTCTTTTGACTTGGCGACACTGACCAGGGCAGGCCTGACCAGCCGATCATTCAATTCGTAGCCCTTCTGGAACACGCTCACCACGCTGTTGGGGGCGGCGTCGGACTCGACGGTATTCATTGCCTGGTGCTTGTGGGGATCCAGAGCTTCTCCCAACGGGTTGATTTCCTTGATATTGGCTTTCTCGAATGCACTGCAGAGCTGCTTCAGCGTGAGTTCCACTCCACTCTTAAGCGATTCCAGTGTCAGGTTTTCGCTTTGCAGGGCCGCTTCCAGGCTGTCGCGAACCGGCAGCAGTTCCTGTGCAAAACCTTCCAGCGCGTACTTGTGGGCATTGGCCACATCAATTTGCGCCCGCTTGCGAATGTTGTCCGCCTCCGCCTTGGCCCTGAGCCAGGCGTCATGGTGTTCCTGAGCCTGCAGTTCCGCCTGCTTGAGCAACTCCGCCATTCCCGGCATGACCTCCGCCTCGCGCGCCTGGTTCGTGTCCTGCGCAGGGCTGGGTTTACCCATGTCGGTGTTGTCATTGTCGGTGCTGGCCGTTGCGTTACGGGCTTCGGGGTCGGTCGGCCGATCCTGTCGCTGCATGAATTCCTCCATCACTTGCCAATCTGACAGGGGGTTGGGGCACGGACAGGGGATTTCAAGGCCTGGGCTGAACTTATTTGCGCTCCCAGCGCCGAATCTGGTGGCTATGGCGCTTATACTCAAGGCCGGAGCTCGCATGGGCGTAGCGCGGGCAACAATTTGAATCAGTGGTTGAGAGACGAAAGCAGCGAGATGAGAGCAGGTTTGAACATGATTTGGGTTCTGGCCCTGGTAGCTGGTATCGCCCACGCCGAGCCGGTGATGCGGATTGGTTCGAGTTACTACTACGTCGAGGGCACTTCGGCGCTGGTACTGACAGCTCAGATGGACAACAAGGGACCGGTTGACGACGATGGGCGCCATCATATCGCGTACACCAAATGGAGTGTGCAGTGGAAATTCCGGCACAACATGGATGGTGGCGTATGCCGGATGGAAAAAGTTTCGGTGCTGGTCGGTGTTACCACCATCCGGCCTCGCTGGCGCAATGAAAAGGACGGGGCGGCCGCCTTGCAGGAACGCTGGAAAAAGATGATTGCAGCGATAGACCAGAACGAGGCTTTCCACAAGCAGCAGGCGACCGATGCCGGCAAGGAGATCGACGCTGCACTGGCCAACCTGGAGCCGACCGATACGTGTGAGCAGTTGACTGTGGCCGCCAACACGACTGCGTCCCGTATCCTGGAAAAACACAAGAAAGCCAGTTACGACTACGACAAGAGCATCGATTACGGGCGCAAGAACGGCGTCAGTCTGATCTGACCGGCGCCCGGCACTGTTGGCCCGCTAGCGTTTGGCGCCGAGTTCTTTTGCCAGCGAAGCGCTCAATTGCGCTTCGCGCTCGGCCTTGCCGCGGTCGTAATCGCTGCTGGCCCAGCCGTGCAGGTTGTCAGCAGCGATGCGCGCCAACGCCTGGATCCATTCATGCCGCTCGTTCAGGCACGGGATATGGTGAAATTCCTTGCCACCGGCCTTGAGAAACACAGCCTTGTTCTCGATGGCGATTTCCTCGAGCGTTTCCAGGCAATCGGAAACAAAACCCGGGCAAAACACGTCAACACGCCCGGTCTTTGCCTTGCCGAGCCGTTTCATGGTGTCGATGGTGTAGGGCTTTAGCCACTCGGTGCGCCCGAATCGCGACTGAAAGCTGACCACTACCATTTCCGGATCGATGCCCAGCTCCAGGGTCAGCAGCCGGGCCGTTTTCTGGCATTCGCAGTGATAGGGGTCGCCGCGGTCAAGGGTGAATCGCGGAACGCCGTGAAAAGACAACACCAGTTTTTCGGGCTTTCCTTTCTCGGCCCAGTATTGATGAACCTGCGTAGCTAGTGCCGAAATATAGGCTGGATGATCGTGAAAATGTTTGACCAGGCGGATTGCCGGGACGTTGCGCAGTTTCCCCGCCGAAGCAAACACCGCTTCATAAACACTTGCCGTGGTGCTGGCGGCATACTGCGGATAAAGCGGCACCACCAGGATGCGATCACATCCTTCGGCGTGCAATCGCGTCATCACGCTGTCGATTGACGGCGCGCCGTAGCGCATCGCCCAGGCGACCGTATGCGGGCTTTTGATCCGCTCGCCCAGGTAGCCACGTAACAGCTGCGCCTGTTTTTCGGTGTGTACGCGCAGTGGCGAACCTTCACTGGTCCACACTGTGGCGTACTTCTCGGCAGATTTCTTCGGGCGTGTCCTGAGGATGATCCCATGGAGTATCAGCCACCAAATCGGGCGAGGGATTTCTACCACCCTGGGGTCGGACAGAAATTCCTTCAGATAACGGCGCAGGGCTTTCGCGGTGGCTGCGGCCGGTGTGCCCAGATTGACCAGTAGCACCCCGGTGCGGGCGGTCGATCCGTGCTTGTATTCGGGCTCGGGTGCGTATCGCATGGTGGTTCCTGGTCTGGAAAGAATGCAGCGCCGAGCCGTGAACCGGCGTTAGTGCTGCGACAAAGCTCCGGAAAGCAGCCTGGCAGTGACGTCCACGATCGGAATGATTCTTTCATAGGCCATGCGGGTGGGCCCGATCACGCCGACCGTACCCACCACCTGCCCGCCAACCTCGTAAGGCGCGGTCACCACGCTGCATTCATCCAGCGGTACGAGACCGGATTCTCCGCCGATAAAGATCTGGACGCCATGGCCACGGCTGCTGATATCGAGTAGTTGAAGAATGCCGGTTTTTTGTTCGAACATGTCAAACAGGGTACGCAGGCTCTGCATGTTCGATGACAAGTCCTGAATATGCAGCAGATTGTTTTCACCAGACAGAACGTAACTTTCACCGGGTTCGTTCGCAGCTTCGCGCCCGGCTTCCAGTGCGAGCGTCATCAGGCTCGACATGTCCTCACGCAGTTCTTCCAGTTCTTTCTGCAGGCGGGCCTTGATTTCATCAAATGTCAGGCCGGTGTAATGCGTGTTCAGGAAATTGCCTGCTTCGACAAGCTCGGATGCGCTGTAAGTCCTGTCAGCGAACAGGATGCGGTTCTGGACGTCGCCGTCTGGCGTAACGATGATGAGCAGCAGCCGCTTATCCGAAAGGCTGACGAATTCGATGTGCCGGAACATCATCTCACTGCGGTGGGGCGACTTGACCACGCCGGCAAAGCGCGTCAGGTCAGACAGCATGTGCGAAGCAGCCGTGACCACCTTGCGTGTGCTGTCGGGCTGCAGCTGCCCTGCCAGGTGATGCAGCTCGACCGAGTCAAGCGGCTTCACGGTCAGCAGGGTATCGACAAAGAAACGGTAGCCTAGCGGAGTCGGTATGCGCCCGGCCGAGGTGTGCGGGCTGGCGATGTAACCCATTTCCTCCAGGTCCGCCATGATGTTGCGAATGCTTGCCGGGCTGAGGTCAAGGCCCGAAATGCGTGCCAGCGCTCTCGACCCGACCGGCTGCCCGTCGGAGATGTGACGCTCAATCAGTGATTTAAGTAAAATCCTTGCGCGCTCGCTCAGCATGACTCTCATTCTACAAAGCTTTTTGCCCAAATATTCATCAACTGTAACTGTTACTACCGGACATTGAGGCGAAATATGCTTTAATCAACGGATGAAATTGTTCACGACCGTTGCCCTCATCGGCAAGTACAAGAGTCCCGAGATCGCAGAACCCCTGCTCAGGCTTGCCGCCTTTCTGGCGCAGCGCGATGTTGCGGTCAAGCTCGACACGCTCACCGCAGAGCATATTGGCCACAATGAGCATGCTGTAGCGAGCCTGGAGGAAATCGGCGATAGCTGCGAGCTGGCAATTGTCATCGGCGGTGACGGCACAATGCTGAACATTGCCCGCACTTTCGCGCCGTATGACGTTGCGCTGGTAGGCGTCAACCAGGGACGGCTGGGTTTCCTCACCGACCTCTCGATGGAGAACATGATCGAGAGCATCGATTCGATTCTCGATGGCGATTTCGTGACCGAAGCGCGGATGCTGCTCGAATCGGAAGTGTTTGTGGATGACAAGGCCGGGCAAAAGGTACTGGCGTTCAACGACGTGTCGATCAACAAGGGCGCGGATGGCAGCCTGATCGAGCTCGAAGTGCATATCGACGGGCGCTTTGTGTACAACTTGCGCTCCGACGGCCTCATTGTCGCCAGTCCGACCGGCTCCACGGCCTACGCGTTGTCCTCGGGCGGGCCGATTCTGCATCCCGGCCTGAACTGCATCGGGCTGGTTCCGGTCAGCCCGCATACGCTGTCCAATCGCCCTATTGTCGTTGGCGGCGATTCCACTATCGAAATCACCGTGCGCAAGTCGGCGGACGCCCGGGTTCACTTTGACAGTCATTCCCACAACGAACTGGCCGAGGGCGACCGGGTGGTTGTGCGCCGTTGCCCCTATCCGATCCGGTTGCTGCATCCGCCTGGCCACAACTACTATCATATGCTCCGGGAAAAGCTCCACTGGAGTGAAACACTCTAGTTTCGTCATTCCT
>JASFUE010000212.1:0-6024 GCA_050050435.1 Burkholderiales bacterium
TTTGACGGTCTGGAATTCGGGCAATCGACTCCGGTACGGTTTCGCTATGGGGAGCGACTGCGCGTCATCCTGCATAACGACACCATGATGACGCACCCGATGCACATGCACGGCATGTGGAGTGAACTCGAAGAACCCGATGGCAGCTTCCAGACTCGCAAACATACCATCGCGGTTCAACCAGCTCAGCGCATCAGTTTTCTGGTTGACGTGGATGCCCGCGGTCGCTGGGCATGGCATTGCCATCTGATGTTCCACATGCACGCAGGAATGTTCCGCGAAATTGTCGTCTCCTGACGCCAGGGTGTCATAACGATCGATGGTGTCATGACCATCAAAAGAACAAGATGCACGGAAAGGCCTACATGAAGCTGATTCTCAGGAGCGCCATCGTTGTTTTCGCGCTTGCACTCGCGAGCGCAGTTCGCGCCCAGGACACATCTGAAACCATGGACCACTCACAACAGATGGAGACTTCAGGGGACATGGAAGGCTCCGGGGAAATGGACCATTCACAACACATGGACCATTCGGAACCGGCCACGGACTCTGGTGCGGTGGATCATTCGCAGCACATGGACAGCTCCGAAAATATGGATCACTCGGAGCATATCGAAGGAACCGATGATATGGACCATTCGGGGCACGCCATGGAGTCGAGTGAGCCGGACAATTCCGTGCCGATGGATCACTCAAATCACGCAACACAAGCCGGCCAGCCCGCTGCTGCCGCCGCGATGGAAATGAGCGTTGACACCGAAGAGCTTCGCGATCCTCATGCCTATGCCGAAGGTGAGGACTTTGGTCCGTTGGGGCGGCCACAACTTCTGGACGAGGCACATTTTGGCGCGGTGCTGATCGATCGCCTTGAATCGGTACAAAGCAGCGACAACAGCTGGTTCGCATTTTCGGGTCAAGCCTGGTACGGCAGCACCTATAATCGCGCCAACCTCAAGCTCGAACTCGAAGCCGATTCAGGGGAGGTGGAACACTCGCGCACCGAGTTGCTGTGGAGTCACGCCGTCGCGTCTTTCTGGGATACGCAATTGGGTGTGCGCTTCGATAGTGGTGAGACCCCTGACCGAACGTGGGCGGCTTTTGGCGTGCAGGGACTCGCACCCTACTGGTTTCATGTCGACGCCGCCCTGTACGCGGGCGAGCATGGCGATACCGCAGCGCGTTTCGAAGCTGAATACGAACTGCTGTTTACCCAACGACTGATTTTACAGCCAAGACTCGAAACCAATCTGTACGGCCAGAACGACGCAGAAACCGGCACCGGAAGCGGCCTGTCAGACCTGACTGTCGGCTTGCGACTGCGTTACGAAATTACCCGGCAATTCGCGCCTTATGTGGGCATCCAGTGGGCTGGTCTGTACGGCAATGCGGCAGATTACGCTCGCGACGACAATTCGCCAACGGAAGAAACCAGCTGGGTGATCGGTCTGCATATGTGGTTTTAGGGATGCTCTACATAACCTGCCCATGCGCAATCGCCCGCATTGCAGCGTGTAACAATGTGTAGTCGCCCAACTGTTGCCACCACACGAGGTGGCGGGCTGCTGCGTGCACACCTATGGACATGATCGAGCCTGCGCATCCAGTGACGGCTTGTCAGGCGTTTGTACGAAGCGCATCATAATTGGTTTCATTGCGAGCCCAATCAGGAAAGAGTCTGGATGACCGCCGATACTGATTTGAAAGATCCGGTTTGTGGCATGACCGTGTCCGCGGACGCCAGGATCACATACACCTACAAGGAAAAGGTGTATCACTTTTGCTCCGAGGGTTGCCGGAAAAAGTTCTCCAGGGATCCGGACGCCTATCTGGCGTCATCCACCGCGTCCGGCGCTCACGACTCCGGTGATGACCACGGACACAAGACCGACAATTCCTCGACTGCCGCAGCGGGCGCCGTTTATACCTGCCCGATGGATCCGGAAGTTCGCGAAGACCGACCCGGCAGTTGCCCGAAATGCGGCATGGCGCTGGAAGCGTCCGTGCCGATTCAGTTTGGACCCGTGAAATATACCTGCCCGATGCACCCGGAAATCGTGCAGGACGAACCAGGCAGCTGTCCCATCTGCGGCATGGCGCTCGAGCCGATGACGCCTCAAACAAGCGAAGAAAATCCGGAACTGACTGACATGACCCGTCGATTCTGGGTAAGCACGGCGCTGGCCCTGCCGGTGCTGTTCCTGGCGATGGGCGGAGAGTTCATCCCCGGGCTCGTCCCGGGCCTGATTTCCGAAAAAGCATCGCACTGGCTTCAGTTCGCGCTTGCCACGCCCGTAGTGTTATGGGGCGGCTGGCCGTTCTTTGTGCGCGGCTGGCAATCACTGGTCAACCGGCATCTGAACATGTTTACCCTGATCGCACTCGGTGTCGGTGTCGCCTGGCTCTACAGTACCGTAGCGCTGCTCATGCCCGGTCTCTTCCCGCTCTCGCTACGTGGTGTGACGGGACTGGTGCCTGTCTATTTCGAAGCCTCAGCCGTGATCACTGCGCTTGTTCTGGTTGGGCAGGTCATGGAGTTGCGCGCACGCAGTCGCACCAGTGCGGCCATCAAGATGTTGCTTGGGCTGGCTCCACGTACTGCGCGCCGCGTCCGTAGCGACGGCAGCGACGAAGATACACCGCTTGACCAGATACAACCCGGTGATGTGCTGCGAGTTCGCCCAGGCGAAAAGATTCCGGTGGACGGTATTGTTACCGAGGGCCGCAGCGCAGTAGACGAATCAATGGTCACTGGTGAACCCATCCCCATTGAGAAACACTCTGGTGAACGCGTCATCGGTGCGACCGTAAACAGCACCGGCAGTTTGTTGATGCGGGCAGAGCGTGTCGGCGCCGAAACGCTGCTCGCGCAAATTGTTCAGATGGTGTCCGACGCGCAGCGTAGCCGCGCCCCGATCCAGCGCCTCGCTGATGTGGTGGCTAGCTGGTTCGTGCCCATTGTGGTTCTGGTTGCCGTGATCACATTCCTGGCATGGTGGGCTTTCGGCCCTGATCCGCAACTGGCATACGCACTGGTCAACGCCGTCGCGGTGCTGATCATCGCATGCCCCTGTGCTCTTGGTCTGGCTACGCCGATGTCAATCATGGTCGGGACCGGACGAGGCGCAACGCATGGCGTCCTGATCAAGAACGCCGAAGCACTCGAGACCATGGAAAAAGTGGATACTCTGGTCACCGACAAGACCGGGACACTGACCGTTGGCAAACCGCAGCTGGTAGAGGTGGTCGCAAATGATGGCATCAGCGAACAAGACATCTTGCGCCTCGGTGCGAGCCTTGAACGCGCTAGCGAACACCCTCTTGCCGCCGCCATCGTCGCCGGTGCGCATGACAGAAATGTAGAGCTTACAAATGTCAACGAGTTCGACTCGCACACCGGCAAGGGCGTGAGTGGGCACATTGGTGGACGCACCGTGGCCATTGGTAACAGCCGGCTAATGGAAGAACTGAATCTGGATTTTGGATCTCTTTCCGCGCGAGCGGATGAAATGCGGGCCGAGGCTCAAACGGTGATGTTTGTCGCAGTCGACGGCAAAGCCGCCGGTTTGATCAGCGTTGCCGATCCAATCAAGGACACATCGCCTCAGGCTGTTCGCGACCTGCATGCCCTGGGTCTGCGCGTGGTCATGCTCACTGGCGATAACGAAGCGACAGCCAGGGCGGTGGCGAAGAAACTCAGAATAGACGATATCATTGCGGGCGTATTGCCGGAACGCAAGGCGGAAGTCATCAAGCAGTATCAGTCAGAAGGCCGTATTGTGGCGATGGCCGGTGACGGCATCAATGACGCGCCGGCACTGGCGCAGGCCCACGTTGGCATTGCAATGGGAACCGGAACCGATGTTGCGATGGAAAGCGCCGGCATTACCTTGATCAAGGGCGATCTGAACGGAATCGTACGCGCGCGTAAGCTGAGTCAGGCGACGCTTCGCAACATCCGTCAGAACCTGTTCTTCGCGTTCGTCTACAACTCTCTTGGCGTTCCGATTGCGGCCGGTGTTCTCTATCCGTTTTTCGGCTTGTTGCTCTCACCCATGATCGCAGCGGCCGCGATGAGCTTCAGCTCGGTATCCGTCGTGTCGAATGCGCTACGATTGAACCATGTCAAACTCTAGCGGCCTGTCGAAAACTACTGCTCGCAGGTGAGCAATCTTTTACGCTTTTTCCTGACGGCTGCGCTTATGATCTTCTGCCGGCGCAGCTTCTTCTTTCTGGGCATTTCGTCCTGAGGAAAGTTCATCCAGTTTGAACTCTCGCGTCATCCCGCTCGCAAACTCGAAGATGCTGCCATCGACCAAAAGGGAAATCGGCGGCGCGTCGTCGTTATGTCCGCGCAGCGTGATTGAATCGCGGTTGAGGTGCACATCTATTGAATGACCGCGGTAGCGAATATGCATGTCCAGATAATCGATTTCCTCCGGTAATTGCGGATTGAGTCGTAGCACATCGCCCTTGACTTCGATACCGGTTGAAACACGTTGGACCAGATCCACGGTGCCCGCCATGGCACCAAGGTGCACGCCTTCCGATGTCGTTCCCTCCTGGATATCTGCGACATCACTCTGAAGCGCTTCCGCAAAATAACGCATGGCGCTCGGCCGATCGGATCGTGCCAGGACCCATGCGTATGCAACGCGGCTGAGCGTGGAACCGTGACTGGATCGGGCTGCATAGTAGGCGACGTTCCTCGGAATCGTTTCATATTCGAAGGTGTACCCGAGGCGCCTGAACAGTTCGCCGAGCTCCTCTGCCGAGAACAGGTAGAACAGCATCAACACATCGGCCTGCTTCGAAACCTTGTAACGGTTGGGGCTATCGTTTTCCGCTTCGAGAATGAGGTCGAGGCGCTGAATGTTGCCGTAACGCAACCGGTAGGCGTTCCAATCAAGTTCCTGCAGCTGATCGTAGCCTTCGAACTGGTTAATGATGCCGTCATCCCCGATCGGGATATACATCCGGCGGCTGATATCCTCCCAGCGCGCGATCTCTTCCGGAGCGATATCGAGCCGTTGACTGAGTTCCGTGCGACGCACGTCAGAGAGCTGATTCAGCGCATCCAGCGCTCGGCATAGCACCCATACCGCCATCATGTTGGTATAGGCATTGTTATTGATGCCGGGTTCGGTTGCATCCGGATAGGCATCATGGAATTCGTCGGGGCCCATGACGCCGTGGATTTCGTAGCGCCCACGCTCCTCGTTCAGAATTGTCATGCTCGACCAGAAGCGGGCGATCTCGAGGATCAGTTCGGCGCCGTAGAACTGAAGAAACTCGACGTCATGAGTGACCTGGAAATACTGCCAGACATTGTAGGCAATTGCGCTGCCGACATGACGCTGCAGGTACGAGTTGTCCGGCACCCATCGTTGCGAACGTGGATTGAGGTTGGAGACCTGGGTTTCCTCGCGTCCGTTACTACCGCTCTGCCAGGGAAACATCGCGCCCCTGTACCCGGCGGCGCGCGCAGCAGCTAGCGCTTCACGTAGACGCCGGTAACGGTACATGAGGAGCGAGCGCGTGATCTCGGGCATGCGATGGTTGAAGAACGGGAAGATGAACAACTCGTCCCAGAAGATGTGCCCCTGATACGCTTCTCCAGTCCAACCACGCGCCGGGATTCCGATATCGAGACCGATCGAGTGAAATGACACCGCCTGCAACAAATGAAACATGTTCAACCGCAGCAGCATCGAGACGTTCAGCTTGACGCCGTCACCCCGTGGCTTGAGCCGAACGTCAAAATGTCGCCACAGATGCTCCCACGCCTGCTGGTGTTGCGCCGCGACTGTGTCGAAGCGCTGTGCCCGTTCCTTCGCCTTGCGTGCTTCCAGACCGCATTCGGAAATTGCATGATCCCGTGAGGTGTATATAGTCGCCAGCTTTTCCAGCGTCAGCGTTTCACCCTCTGCGATATCGATTTCCATTTCCTGCCCGATGTACCCGGGCTCTTCAATAGTCAACCGCGGGACGGTAGTTAACTGTCCGCCGAGATAGACCTGCGTCCGT
>JASFUE010000213.1:0-6023 GCA_050050435.1 Burkholderiales bacterium
GGATCTGCCGAATGCAGCAACGTTTTGCAATCAGTGCGGTGTAGTCTGCCCGGTCAAGATTCCGCTGCCTGACCTGATGCGGAAGCTGCGCGAGAAGCAGACCGATCTCAAGCTCGGCCCGGCTGGTCAACGTGCCGGAGTGCGATTCTGGGCGTGGCTGGCCTCGCACCCGGCAGTGTATGCATGGGCAACGAAACTGGCCGCACGGCTTGGGAAGCTTGTCGGCGGGAAGGATCATCGTTTGCATTACCTGCCGTTTGCCGGCAGGGAGTGGACGCGGGAACGCGATCTGCCGGCGCCTCGGGGGCGAACGTTCCGGGAAATTTACGCAGCGCGAAATAAAACTCGTAAGGGGTCGGCGCATGTCCGCTAGAGAAAACATTCTCGCTCGCATTCGGTCGGCCAATGCTGCGCGGGTGCCGGATGCAATTGACGCATCGAAGGTCAGTTCGCGCCTTGCTGAACACCCGCGTGGGCCGATGCCGAAAATGGATTGGGATCCGCGCCAACGCTTTATTTCCTGCAGCCTTGCGCTTGCTTCGACAGTGGCTGAAGTAAAAACGCTCGAGGACGTGCCGCAAGCGGTGGCAGGTTATCTGGCCGAGAACAATCTGCCAAAGGCTGGCGTGTGCTGGCCGGAACTCGGCGATCTCGACTGGGGCGGCGCCGGGCTGCAAATGCAGGCGCGTGAGGCAACCGGTGACGACCAACTCGGCGTGACCGGAAGTTACTGTGCGCTTGCAGAAACCGGCACCCTGGTTCTGCTGTCCGGGCCGGAGCAGCATGCGAGCACCAGCCTGTTGCCGGAAACGCATATCGCCGTGGTGTCCGCCGGGCGCATTGTCGTATCAATGGAAGATGCCTGGGATCTGATGCGCGAGGAAATCGGTGAACTGCCGAGGCAGATCAACTTCGTCTCCGGTCCGTCCAGAACGGCTGATATTGAAATGACACTGGTCTACGGCGCGCACGGACCGTTTCGTGTGCATGTCGTGCTGGTTGACGAATGATCGCTATCTTTCATCGGGTTATGATCGCAAGAACAGCGAGCCGGAACCGTAGGGGCGTGCAACTCAATTGCGTTTCCTGCGCCCCTCACGCAATAGCGGTTTCAGGATGTTAATTTCATCAGGATTAGAGTAGCCGCCGATGACTTTTGGCAGAAACAACGGGAATAATAGTTCTGCGCGCGCGCTATGCTGATTCATACGCAAAGACTACGGCTGTTTACCTGTGAACAAGAGCACCTTGCGGCAATCGTTGCAGATCTTCCCTCGCTTGGAGATTTGCTCAAGGTGTCGATTCCGGAGAAATGGCCGGAGCATCCGCAAGCTTATCGACATGCGCTTGAACTGCTCAAAAAGGAACCCATGCGGGCTGTCGGGGGATGGTGGCTCTACCTGTTCGTGGACCCGGCATTGAAATCGCTGGTTGGCAGTGGCGGTTTCAAGGATGTGCCGGACGAAGACGGTGCAGTCGAGATTGGTTGCGAAATTGCGCCCGCATTCCGGCGCCAGGGTCTGGCGACCGAAGCCTTGTACGCCTTGACTGCTTACGCATTTACTCGCCCGGCGGTCAACGCGGTCGATGCTTATTCGTTACCACTGAAATGTCCGCAGTCCGAACTGTTTCGAGGGCTGGGGATGAAGAAGGTTGGTGAGGCGACACATGTTGTTGCCGGAAAAGTGTGGAAGTGGCGAATAACGCAGGATACGTATGTAAGAAATGCCCTTCGTGCACGGCGTCAGTAAAGCAGTCGCGTTCGAGCCATGCTTCGGTAATCCCGCCAGGACTTCGCAGGATGCCGTATCAGGGATGCGCAACGACTCTTATCCGATGAACATGGAAAGCCAACCGCAAGAATGAAAGCGCGACGCCCAAAAAAAAGAAACGGATGGCGATCACGGCTGCGCCGCATTCTTCCCACTGCGGAAACGGTGAAGAAAAGCAGATGGGTCGGCTGGATCGGGCCGGCACTGCATCATCCGCGGCTGTGGCATCTCAATCGGCGCGGCGTTGCCCTTGGCATGGCGATTGGCGTGTTCTTCGGCTTTCTGATCCCGGTGGCGCAAATTCCGGTGGCGGCCGCCGTCGCGGTCTGGTTACGGGGCAATATTGTTGCCGCGGTAGGCAGCACCCTGATTACCAATCCGTTTACATTCGCACCAATCTATCTCATTGCCTACAGGCTTGGATCGATGTTGATTGGTCATGGTGAAGTGCCGGTCGATGCCACCCTCGAGCAGGTCGCGCAGCAAGCGAGCAGTATCATGGTGACCTGGTCCGACAAGTTTCTTGCCGTCGGACAGCAGTTGATCGTGGGCTTGTCGCTGATGGCGGTGGTGGGTGCTTTTGTCGCTTACTTCGGTGTGCTCTGGATCTGGCGCATATTCGTGATCTTTGAGTGGCGCCGTCGGCACCGTCAAACGTAGTAAAGCAACAGGTAACACGCCAGCAGGATTGCTACCCACATCACCATACTGCCGGTCGGCCATGAGCGGGCGAGCGCGCCTTCCGGGCCGTGATGCTGGTAGATTTTCGACAACGTTGATTCAAGCGCGCGGCTGATGCGCTCGCGAGCGCGACCGAGCGCCGGGGCAAACAAGCGCGCAATCCTCGAGGCAATCGACGGCAGCAGGCGCCGATAAATCCAGTCGACGTCCAGGGAGATCGTTGCTGTGCGTTTCAGCCATGGCAGCATGACGAAGAAAGCGAGGCCGGAGAACAGCAACAGCTGCAGGTAGAACAAGACCTTGCCTGGCTTGTATGCATGATAGTCAACAGGATACGGCAGCAGCCGGTACAAAGGTTCGGGGAACACGCCGATCAGGATGCACAACGCTGCAAATAACACCATCGCTGCTCCCATGTTCCAGGGCGCATCCTTCGGCCGCATCCCCGAATCTTTCTGAAAGAACACGAACCACGGGAACTTGATGCCGGCATGCAGGAACACGCCGGCTGATGCCGCCGCCAACAGGAAGTAGACCAGCGTCAGTCCCTGGTCTGCGGCTGCCTGCGAGATCAGGGACTTGGTCGTGAAACCGGACGTCAGGGGGAAGCTCGAGATCGCGAGCGCACCGATGATGCCGCAGATGGTTGTCAGCGGCATCGTTCGGAACAGCCCGCCGAGATCGCTGCACTTCGTCTTTCCGGTGCGATAGACCACCACACCTGCGCTCATGAACAGCAATGCCTTGTAGATGATATGGGCGAAGGCGTGTGCTGCGGCACCGTTGAGTGCCATGTGTGTGCCGATCCCGACTGCGCACACCATGAAACCGACCTGATTGACGATCGAATAGGCGAGAATGCGGCGCGCATCATTCTCGAGCAGCGCGTAAATGATGCCGTACATCACCATGTATAGCCCGACACCGATAAGTACCGGTTCGCCGGGGAACAGCAGAATCAGCGCAAAAACCGCGGTCTTGGTGGTGAACGCCGAGAGGAAGACCGAACCCGTTGGGCTCGATTCCGGATAGGCATCGGCCAACCAGGCCGATACCGGTGGAGCAGCTGCGTTGATCAGCACGCCGATCAGAACCATCCAGGTATCGAAATTGGTTGCGAGCATCGGTTGAATGTCGATGGAGCCGGTGTGGACCACGACACCTTCGATTCCGACCTTGAGGATGACGCCCCCCAACAAATGCATGATGGCGTAACGGATGCCGGCCCTGCGCGCTGCAGGCGTGCCGCCGCTCCAGACAATCACGGTCGAGAACAAGGCCATCAGCTCCCAGAACAGGAACAGGGTGATCAGGTCACCGGCGAAACTAACCCCGATGGCCCCGGAAGCGTAGGCAAAGGCAGCGGACAACTCGTACCAGCGCGCCTGGCGAAAGGCGAACAGGCCGCCCGTGAATGCCATAATCGCGAAAATGGTGGCAAACAGGCGCCGCAACGCACTGCCTTCCACCGGCTCGATCTGGTAGCCGAGAAACGGGATCGTACCGGCGACGCCATCGGGCACTTGCCAGATTGCCCACAACGTGACCAACGGCGCGCCCAGAACAACGAGCGTGCGCCAGTGCCCGCGCGTGAACGCAATCAGCAGCGACGCGGCCAGAAGAATCAGCGCTGGCGATGCCCACTCAGTCATCGTAGTAGTTATCCGGACGTTTGAGAATGAAGCCGAGCAGCTTGGCGGCCACTACCATCAAAGCGCAGGACACGAAACCGAAACCGGCGGCAAAGCCGAACCAGCCGTCTACACCGAAGTAACCCTTGACCTTGATGATGATCTGGGCGAGCACTGTTGCGACCAGCACCGCGGAGAAAATGATCCATATCCGCCGAATATTCTCGGGACGAGCCAGCCAGTGATCGTCCTCAGGCGTTGACTGATTCAATTTGTCTCTCCTACGAGTTGCGATTCCAGATCCAGTGCCGTCTGGTTAAAGAAAAAGAACGCCAATGTCAGTATGGCGGTTACCGTCAATGCGAGTACGACGGCCGGGGGCGCTTCGCCATGCGGTTTGGACGCCGGCTCTTTTTCCTCCGAGAACCAGGCCAAGTAAACAATTGGCAAAAAGTACACAGCATTGAGCGCTGTACTGATGATGATGGTGAACAGCGCAACGTAATTGTCGGCCTGAAAGGCGCCGGCAAGAATGAACCACTTCGACACGAAACCCGCAGTGGGGGGCACGCCGATCATGCTCAAGGCGCCGATCGTGAAGGCTGTCATGGTCCAGGGCATGCGCCGGCCAATGCCGTGAAGTTGCCAAAGCTCGGTCTTCTTCGATGCGGTATAGATTGCACCAGCCGCGAAAAACAGGGTGATCTTCCCGAACGCATGGGCAACCATGTGCACAGCCGCGCCGATTTCAGACAAGGGTTTGAGAACGGCGCTCGCCATGACGATGTAGGAAAGCTGCGCAATCGTGGAATATGCGAGCAAACGCTTCAGATTTGTCTGCCGCATTGCCACCACACTGGCAGCGACAATGGTGAAAGCGGCCACGTACACTAGCCATTCCGAACCAGGTTGGGAGAACAGAAAGTCAACGCCAAAGATATATACGATGACTTTTGTGATCGAAAACACACCGGCCTTGACAACTGCCACGGCGTGAAGGAGCGCACTTACCGGCGTTGGCGCAACCATTGCCGCCGGAAGCCAGCGATGTACCGGCATCACTGCCGCCTTGCCAATGCCGAATACATACAAGGCGAGCATGATTCCCACCGCGGGCCCCTGGATATTTCCCGCCAGTATTCCTCCCGGAACGAAGTCGACGCTACCGGCGGCAACGTAAGTCCAGATGATTGCCGGCAGGAACATCGAAATGGAGGTGATTAGCAATATGCCAAGGTAAATGCGCGCTGAACGGATCGTGTCGGCATCACCTTTGTGCGCGACCAGCGGATAAGTCGAGATCGTCAGCACTTCGTAGAATAGAAACAGCGTCAGCAAGTTGCCGGCATAGGCGATCCCCATGGTGCTCGCAAGTGCGATGGCGAAGCAGACATAGAACCGCGTCTGGTTCTTCTCGTTGTTGCCGCGCATGTATCCGATCGCATAGACCGAATTGATGATCCACAGCCCGGATGCAAGCAGGCTGAACAGCATGCCAAGCGGTTCCACCGCGAGTTCGACCGAAATCCCGGGGAGCATGGTGAACAGCGTGACAGCGGGCCGGTCACCGGCCAAAACCCCGGGCAGTAACGAAACGACAACCGCAAGCAAGGCAAGCGAGGTCAGCATTGTCACTGTCTCTCGCAGGTTTGGCCAGCGACCGGTGAGTGCAATGAGAATGGCACCGACCGCGGGCACTGCCAGCGCCAGTTGCGGTTGCGCCGCAATCATTGCACTGACTCCAGCAGCGTCTGCGTGGCGAGTGTTGCGGTACCGACCGTTACGGAGGTATCCAGGCCAAAGTAGATACAGGCAATGACGAATATCCAGGCCGGAATCAGCATCGACAATGGAGCCTCGCGCATTTCACTGAGTTCTTTCGAAGGCTCGCGGAAGTAGCAGATTTCGACCAGTCACCACACATATACGAGGGCGAGCA
>JASFUE010000214.1:0-5947 GCA_050050435.1 Burkholderiales bacterium
GCCCCGAGAAGTTTCGGCAGCTTGTCGAGCAAGGCCTGCGATCCGGCCAACTCGCAAGATAGCGAATCGCACACCCTGACGGTCAGCGCCGGTGGCACCTTCGCCTCCTCACGAACAATATCAAAGTGATGATAGAAGCTCGCGACCTCGAAGACTTCGGCCATCGGCAGCTGCATCTCGCTTGCCAGCGCCGCCAGGTGTGCCGCCGACAAATGCCCGAACTCGTCCTGGATGCGATGCAGAAACTCGATCAGCAAATCACGCCGCCTGGGCGCTTCGCCGAGCAAGCGGCGCACGCGCGACAATGCCCCCGGGTCGACCTGCCGCCCCTTGGGTTTGCCACGCCGTTTTTTTGCTTGATCCATTCGCTTCTCTCCACGGCTGATGCAGCCTGCCTATGCCGCACATGCAGGGGCGATTACCGGGTCTTGAAACAGCCTGGTTCTCCCATTCCGACACGGCGCCCTGTTCCGGGTCATGCAATGCGATAATCGCATTCATGTCCGACCAACACACAGGCATGCCAGGCCGGCAGCGCCACGACAAGCATACTTCAGCCCGATCATCGCTGAAAATGACGGATGCTGCACGGCCGGCAACGTTTGTCGTCGACGCGGTGAATGAAAACGGTGACAGCGTACCCACGGCAATTGCCGGCGAACACCCGCTGACGATCTATCTGGACAAGCGCGAAATTGTGACGCTGATGACTCTCGGACAGTCGCCCGAAGCGCTGGCGATCGGTTATTTGCGCAATCAGCGTCTGGTACAGCGCATTGAAGACATCGAGTCGGTACAGGTAGACTGGGAAACCAGTGCCTGCGCCGTGACCACTTCGGCACCACGCGCGCGACTGGCGCAACGCTTGAAAAAGCGCACTGTTACCACCGGATGTGGCCAGGGCACGGTGTTCGGTGACCTGATGGAAGAAATCGACAATTTGTCGTTGAGCGCTGAGGCGAGGATCAGTGCGTCCGGGCTACATGCCTTGCTCGACACCGTTCGCCTGCGCGAAACCGTTTACAAGCAGGCAGGTGCGGTTCATGGATGCGCCCTCGCGCACAACAGCGAGATTCTCTACTTTGTTGAGGATGTAGGCCGGCATAATGCTGTCGATGCCATCGCCGGGCAGATGTGGCTCGATGCGGTCTCGGGTGAGGACAAGATGTTTTACACGACCGGGCGGCTGACTTCGGAGATGGTCATCAAATGCGCGCAAATGCAAGTGCCGATTCTTATCTCGCGCTCGGGACTCACACGCATGGGGTGGGAAGTTGCGAACAAGGTCGGGCTGACCATGATTGGCCGCGCCAGGGGAAAACACTACCTGATATTTACCGGACGGGAACGGTTTGCAGAACAGCTCTGAGGAAAAAATCACCGGCATTATTCTCGCCGGCGGCAGGGGCCGGCGCATGGGTGGCGTCGACAAGGGGTTGCAGCCATTCCGGGGGCGCACGCTGATCGAGTGGGTGATTGATCGATTACAGCCTCAAGTCAACGAAATCCTGATCAATGCCAACCAGAACCAGCAGCGTTACGCGAGCTTCGGCTATCGCGTCGTTTCCGATCTGGTCCCCGATTACGCCGGGCCATTGGCCGGTTTTCACAGTGCGCTCGGTGCCGCCAGCAACGACCTGGTGCTCACGGTTCCGTGCGACTCACCGTTCCTGCCGAAAGACCTTGCGCAGCGGCTGATTCCTTCCCTGCGTGACCCTTCGGTGGACATCGCGGTCGCCAGTGCCGCAGACCGCGCGCAGCCGGTTTTCTGTCTGCTGCGCCGGTCGCTGCTGCCACATCTGAGCCGGTTTCTTGACCAGGGCGGCAGAAAGATCGATGCCTGGTATGCAGATCACGATGTAGTCGAGGTTGCTTTTGACGACCAGCCCGACGCATTCGCCAACTTCAACACGCTGGAACAACTCTCCGCCGCGGAAAAAGACGACCGAGAGTGATCTCGGTTACTTGCCGGATTTCTTTGCAGCCGATTGCGGCTCCAGGATCTGGAAGAAAATCTCGCCGGGTTTGATCATGCCCAGTTCGGTTCGGGCATGTTCCTCGACTGCCTCGAGCCCGGTTTTCAGGTCGAGCACTTCGGCATTGAGTGCAGCGTTTCTTAGCGCACGCTTTTCATTCTGTGCATGCTGCTCCTCGAGTTGCCGGTCAAGCCGCCAGACGCGCAACCACCCGCCCTTGCCAAACCAGAGCGGGTACTGGATGGCGGTAATCAGCAGGATCAGCGCTATCGTAAGCAGGCGCATTCAACGCAGGTTGTAGAATGCATCACGCCCCGCATAACTGGCCGAATCCCCGAGGTCCTCTTCGATCCTCAGTAACTGGTTGTACTTGGCCATCCTGTCCGAGCGTGACAGCGAACCGGTCTTGATTTGCAATGCATTGGTGGCTACCGCGAGATCAGCGATGAAAGTGTCTTCGGTCTCACCCGAACGGTGCGAGATGACGGCGGTATAACCGGCCCGTTTGGCCATTTCGATGGCGGCAAATGTTTCGGTCAACGTCCCAATCTGGTTGACCTTGATCAGAATCGAGTTTGCAACACCCTGGTCGATGCCTTCAGACAGAATCCGCGTATTGGTTACGAACAGGTCGTCACCCACGAGCTGGACTTTTTTCGCCAGTTTTTTTGTCAAAACTTTCCAGCCGCCCCAATCACCTTCCGCCATGCCATCCTCGATGGAGATGATCGGATATTTGTCGACCCAGTTCGCCAGATAATCGGTAAATTCGCTGGCGCCAAGCTCGAGGCCTTCGGACTCGAGGACGTACTTACCGTCGCGGAAAAACTCCGAACTGGCGCAATCGAGCCCGATCGCAACCTGGGACCCTGCCGTATAGCCGGCCGCCTCGATTGCCTCCACAATGAATTGCAGGGCCGCTTCATTGTTCGGCAGGTTTGGCGCAAAACCGCCCTCATCCCCAACGGTCGTCGGCATGCCTTTCGAGTCGATCAATTTGCGTAGAGTCTGGAAAATTTCTGCGCCACAGCGCAAGGCATCCCGAAAATTTTCAAGCCCGACCGGAATGATCATGAACTCCTGCAGGTCAAGGCTGTTATTCGCATGCGCGCCACCGTTGATGACATTCATCATCGGCACCGGCAACTGCATCCTGCCCGCGCCGCCCAGATAGCGATACAACGGCAAACCGGCCTCGTCTCCAGCGGCCTTGGCCACGGCAATCGACACTGCCAACAGCGCATTGGCGCCGAGGCGTGACTTGTTTTCCGTACCGTCGAGCTCGATGAGCGTCTGGTCAATGAACGCCTGTTCGATTGCGTCCAGTCCGACAATTGCCTCACACACCTCGGTGTTGATGTTCTCGACCGCCTTGAGAACACCCTTGCCGCCATACCGGCCCTCGTCCCCATCGCGCAACTCAACGGCTTCCCGGCTTCCCGTCGATGCGCCGGACGGTACCGCGGCCCGCCCGCTGATGCCCGACTCGAGCAAAACGTCTGCCTCAACGGTCGGGTTACCACGGGAGTCCAGAATTTCGCGTCCAACAATATCGACAATCGAGCTCATGTTTATCCTTGACTAGAAAGCGCCGGCCATTCAACCAGCGGTGATCAGATTTTCCTCAAACCCACGTTGTTTCACGGCCTCGTCAATGATTTTGAGTGTTTCCAGCATGGGTTTCATAAAGCCGAGTGGCCACGCATTCGGTCCGTCCGAAAGCGCTTTGGCGGGGTCGGGATGCGTTTCCATGAACACGCCGGCAACTCCGCTGGCGACCGCTGCACGCGCCAGCACCGGCACGAACTCGCGCTGCCCGCCGCTTGCCGAGCCCTGTCCGCCGGGTAATTGCACCGAGTGCGTTGCATCAAAAACCACCGGGCAACCGGTTTCGCGCATGATTGCCAGTGAACGCATATCCGAAACCAGATTGTTGTAGCCGAAGGACACACCGCGTTCGCACACCATGATGTTGTCTGTTTCGCTTGCCTCGCGGGCCTTGTCGACCACGTTCTTCATTTCATGCGGTGAAAGGAACTGTCCCTTCTTGATATTGACCGGCTTGCCCGATCGCGCCACCGCCTGAATGAAATCGGTTTGCCGGCACAGGAATGCCGGTGTCTGCAGCAGGTCCACTGCACTGGCAACGTCTGTAACTTCATCGGCATTGTGTACGTCGGTCAGCACCGGGATGCCAAACGATTCACGTACCGCCACCAGTGCCTCGAGGCCCTTGTCCATGCCGATGCCGCGAAACGACTTGCCCGAACTGCGGTTGGCCTTGTCATAAGAGGCCTTGAAAATATAGGGAATCCCGAGCGATTCGGTAAGTTCCTTCATCGTTCCGGCCACGTCGAACAAAAGCTCGCGCGATTCGATAACGCAGGGGCCTGCGATCAAAAAAAACGGATGTTCTATCCCAACCTCAAAACCACAGAGCTTCATGCAAAACCCTTCTTGTCACGGCCCCTTTGCGCGTCTGCACGGTCGCATCCCCGTGTTCCACGGGGCCCCTGCTCAACCCTCCGACGCGCACCTGCAATGGGGAAAAATGGTCGTTCAATACCTACTTCGAAACCACACAAATTCACAGGCTTTCCCCTGTAGCACGGCCCCTTTGCGCGTCTGCACGGTCGCATCCCCGTGTTCCACGGGGCCCCTGCTCAACCCTCCGACGCGCGCCTGCAATCAAAAAGAATGGGGGTTCGATCCCAACTTCAACACCACAGAGGTTCATTCAAAATCCCTCTTGTCTTGGCCAGCCGGTTCGTTACAAATCGGCGCGTCTGCACGGTCGCTTCCTCGTGTGACACGAGACCCGCGCCCCGGTTCGCACTGGAAACCTCGCACACTCACTGGAATTCGATTTGTTGCCGGGCGATCAACGCTGGCGATCATGCAAGGCTCTGTAGTCGCTGCTGCGAAGATTCGGGGTCGCTGTGCTGGAGACGATACGCATGCGCAGCACGAATGAATGCGTTGAACAGCTTGTGTCCGTTGCGCGGCGTTGAAGTGAATTCGGGGTGAAACTGGCAGCCGACAAACCAGGGATGGTCTGGCAGCTCGATCATTTCACACAGCCCTTCACGCGGTGACATTGCCGCCACTTTCAACCCGGCTTCCTTGAGGACTGGAAGAAACTGGTTGTTGACTTCGTAGCGATGGCGGTGCCGCTCGACAATACGGTCGGCCTGATAGATTTCTCTTGCCCGGGTACCCGGCAACAGCAGTGCTTCCTGCCCGCCAAGGCGCATGGTTCCGCCCAGATCGGATTGTTCATCGCGCGACTCGCGCCGTCCATCCTGCGCCATCCACTCGGTAATGAGGCCAACCACGGGATAACGCGCATCCTTGTCGAACTCGGAACTGTGCGCGCCTTCGAGTTTGGCCACATGCCGCGCGAACTCGACAACGGCGAGCTGCATGCCGAGACAGATGCCGAGATATGGCACGCCGTTCTCGCGCGCATACTGAATCGCCTTGATCTTGCCTTCGATTCCGCGTTCTCCGAATCCACCCGGTACCAGTACCGCGTCCATTTTCTTCAGCGGGTCGATACCGGTACGCTCGATTTCTTCGGAATCGAGATAGTGGATCTTGATGCGGGTGTCACAGTGAATTCCGGCGTGTACCAATGCTTCGGACAAGGACTTGTAGGATTCTGTCAAATCGACATATTTGCCTACCAGCGCAATGTCGACTTCCTGTTTCGGGTGTTCGAGTTTGAAAACGAGGTCCCGCCAGACAGACAGGTCGGCCTCGGGCGCCTCGATCCTGAGCCGTTTCAGCACGATGTCATCGAGATGCTGTGCATGCAGCAGACCCGGAATCTTGTAGATGCAGTCCACATCAACCGCCGAAATGACTGCTTCTTCGGGCACGTTGGTAAATAGCGCGATCTTGCTGCGTTCGTGATCCGGAATCTCGCGATCGGCACGGCACAACAGCACGTCGGGCTGGATACCGATTTC
>JASFUE010000215.1:0-5908 GCA_050050435.1 Burkholderiales bacterium
GAAACACGCTACGCACGAGCATCTCAAGGTACTCGCGGTCGCAACGGGCGAACCCGTCCTGCTCGGCAGCCTGGGCCAGTATTTCGTCGGCTTCGGTCTGGTTGACCAGCCACTGGTACAGGCCCTGTAGCGCCAGCTCACGCGAGTTGCGGCGACTACCCTTCATCGATTGATTCCATCAATCTTGCCATCTGCACTGCCACCTGGGCGCAATCCGTCGCTTTGGTTTCGATGCGTTCGGCAACCTGCTCTTCCGTATCGCAAGTCAAAATGCCGTTGGCAACGGGCACGCCCGAATCGAGCTGCACCGCCATGATGCCCGAGGCAGACTCGTTGGAAACGATCTCAAAATGATAGGTCTCGCCGCGGATGACGGCGCCCAGTGCTATCAGCGCGTCAAAACGCCCGCTATCGGCAAAGCGCTGCAGTGTAATTGGAATTTCCAGCGCACCGGGTACGCTGGCGATCGCGATATTCTCCGCAGCAACGTCGAGACGCAACAACTCGGCATAACAGGCATCAAGCATTGCCTCACCGATTTCCTGATTGAACTGTGCGACCACGATCCCGATGCTGAGCTCTCCTCCGTCATTATCGATTGGAAATGCCTGCGCCCCTTCGAACCCTGCCATGTTGGCACCCTCTTGATTAAACGCGCTGTTCCCCAACCGTTCGCGGCCGGTCACAGCAGTGATGAAATAATCCCGTTCACCGGACCAGCGTCAATCCGCGCTAGCGCGGATGCATGTAACCGGTAATTTCCAGGTCGAATCCAGTCATGCTCGGCATCCTGCGTGGCGCCGCCAGCAGGCGCATGCGCGTAATCCCGAGATCGCGCAGGATTTGCGCGCCGATCCCGTAGGTACGCAAATCGGGTTTCGGCGGTGTGCGCGGCGCCTGATCCAGATGTGCAAGCAGCGCCTGGCCATCCTCGGTTCGATGCAGCAGAACGATAACACCGGTGCCGGCTTCGGCGATCACCTTCATGGCGTCATTGAGATGCCAGGAGTGCCCGCGACTGCCGGTATCGATCACGTCGGCGACCGACAGCGGTTCGTGAACGCGCACCAGTGTTTCCTCGCCCGGTTGCGGTTTTCCCCTGATCAGCGCCAGGTGAGTATTTCCCGAGATTTTCTCGCGGTAAGCAATCAGTTCGAATGTGCCGAACGCGGTTTCGATCGGCCGCTGCATGGCGCGTTCGATGAGCGATTCGGTCTGGCTGCGATGATGGATGAGATCGGCGATGGTGCCGATCTTCAGGTCGTGCCGGCCGGCAAATTCGATGAGATCCGGCAATCGTGCCATCTCGCCATCTTCACGCAGAATTTCGCAGATCACCGCCGCCGGCTCATGTCCGGCCATTGCCACCAGATCACATCCCGCCTCGGTGTGACCGGCTCGCACCAGTACGCCACCGTCTTCGGCCATCAGCGGGAAGATATGGCCGGGTTGGACAATATCTCCCGGCTTCGCATCCTTTGCAACGGCGGCCTGGATGGTCCTGGCCCGGTCAGCCGCCGAAATGCCGGTGGTCACGCCACTGGCGGCTTCAATCGAAACGGTGAAATTGGTGCCCATGCTCGAGCGGTTCGCGCCTACCATCGGAGGCAGATTGAGCTGTTGGCACCGCGCCGCGGTTAGCGTCAGGCAGATCAGGCCACGCCCATGCGTGGCCATGAAATTGATGTTCGCCGGCGTTGCGAACTGCGCCGCGAGAACAAGATCGCCTTCGTTCTCACGATCTTCCTCATCGACCAGAATGGCCATGCGGCCAGCGCGAATATCCTCGATGATCTCCGGAATGGTGCTCACACCCCTGGTCATGAGCCTGCTCCGGTTTCCGACAACATGCGCTCTACGTAACGCGCCACCAGGTCAATTTCCAGATTGACACGGCTGTTCTTCTTCATGTCTCCGAGATTGGTCGCCGCCAGCGTATGCGGAATCAGGTTAACCGAGAACCGTTCGCCATCCACCGAGTTCACTGTCAGGCTCACACCATTGACGGTAACCGAACCCTTGCGCGCGATGAAGCGGGCCAACTCGTCGGGGAACCTGATCGTCATCACCCGGTTGCCTTCGGAGTCGACGACCCCGTCGACCTCGCCCACGGCGTCGACATGGCCACTGACCATATGCCCGCCAATGCGCGCATCCAGCCGCAGCGACTTTTCCAGATTCACCCTTTGGTCCTGTTGAAATCCGGTGGTCACGCCAAGTGTCTCGGCCGATACATCAAATTCGATTGACCCCGTATCCAGACTCTTGACCGTGAGGCATACGCCATTGACCGCGATACTGTCACCGATCGCAACGTCGGACAGATCGAGCCCGTCGCAGTCAATGCGTACCGCAGCAGTTTGTCCCGCTGGCAATATTGCTGCAACCCTGCCAACCGCTTCGACAATTCCACTAAACATGTTCAGTTCCTGAGCCGTGCGAGCAGCCGTATATCCGGACCGACGTGGCGCAGTTCCCGGATATCGACCTCGGGCACCGAGTCCATGTCGGTCAGATGACCGAGATCGAGCATGCCGCGGCCACGCTCGCCAAGCAGCTTGGGCGCGTAGTAGAGCAAGAACTCGTCGATCGCGCCCGCCCGCAACAGGGCACTATGCAGGTTTATGCCCGCTTCAACCAGTATTTCGTTGATGCCGCGTTGCCCCAGCTTCGCAACCAGTTGCCGCAGGTCCACCTTGCCTTGCTGATCGGGCAGCACCATTACTTCAGCGCCGACCTCGGCAAGCTTTCCGATTTTCGCTTTGTCGCTGGTCGCAGTCGCGACTATTACACCACCGCCTTCGAAAATCCGGGCGTCAACAGACACGCGCAAATTGCTGTCAACAACGATGCGACGCGGCTGACGCGGCGTATCGACGTCGCGCACCGTCAACCGCGGATCGTCGTAAGTGAGCGTACCGATCCCGGTCATGATGGCACAACTGCGGGCCCGCCAACGGTGCGCATCACGCCGCGCCTGAGGACTGGTGATCCACTGGCTGGCGCCGTTCTCCAAAGAGGTCTTGCCATCGAGCCCGGCCGCAATCTTGACCCGCATCCACGGACGTCCGCGGGACATGCGCGCCACATAACCGACATTCAGTTCCGTCGCCTGCTCTTCGAGAACACCGCACTCGACGGCGACGCCCGCCTTGCGCAAACGATCGAGTCCGCCACCGGCGACCAGCGGATTGGGGTCCTGCATGGCCATGACCACGCGCCCGACCCCGGCGCTCACAAGTTCATCTGCACAGGGCCCGGTACGCCCCTGGTGGCTGCACGGTTCCAGCGTAACGTAGACCGTGGCATCTTTTGCGTTGGCGCCGGCATGTTCCAGGGCAACGATTTCGGCATGCGCCTCCCCCGCCCGTTCATGCCAGCCCTCGCCAACGACTTGCCCGTCACGGACGATCACACACCCGACCCGTGGGTTGGGGGTCGTCGTAAACATTCCCTTGCGGGCCAGCTGCAAGGCCCTTGCCATGTAACGGTAATCGTCGCTCATTGTTTCCTGCGACGCGGGGCTGGCTTCTGCACTTCCTTGATGGCGTCACGGAAGTCATCCACATCCTGAAAGTCCTTGTAGACCGAAGCAAAGCGGATGTAGGCGACCTTGTCGAGCTTGTACAGCTCTTTCATGACCAGTTCGCCGATGCGGCGCGACGGTACTTCACGCTCGCCCAGGGAAAGCAACCGCTGCTTGATACGGCCGATCGCATCTTCGACGAGATTGGCCGGTACCGGCCGGCGGTGCAACGCGCGCATGAAACCGGTGCGCAGTTTCTCTTCCTTGAATTCTTCGCGGTATCCGTTGGATTTGACGATCTGTGGCATGCGCAACTCGACCGTCTCATAGGTTGTAAAGCGCTTTTCACAATCCAGACAACGTCGCCGGCGACGAATGCTGTCTCCCTCCTCCGAGACCCGCGAGTCGACTACCTGCGTATCGGGACAGTTACAGAACGGACACTTCACTCTGGCATACCCTGCACGATCACGTCAGTTGGTATGAAACAATCTGTGCCTGCCGGTACCGTTTCCGAACAGCGCACCCGCGTAGCCCGCGGCCCCGCGCGTCGGCGTCAAGCGTAGACCGGTAATGTGCGACACAACTCGGTTACCGCCCCGCGTACCCGTTGCAAATTGGCCTCGTCTTGCGGCGCATCGAGAACATCCGCAATCAGATTGCCAAGCTCTTCTGCCTCCGCATCGCCGAATCCGCGCGTTGTCATTGCCGGTGAACCGATACGGATTCCACTTGTTACGAACGGCTTTTCCGGATCGTTTGGAATGGCGTTCTTGTTCACCGTGATATAGGCGCTGCCGAGAGCCGCTTCCGCGTCCTTGCCGGTAATCTTTTTTGATTGCAGGTCAACCAGGAACATGTGGCATTCGGTTCGTCCTGATACGATGCGCAAACCGCGCTTTTGCAGTGTTTGCGACATGACTCGCGCATTTGCCAGAACCTGTTCCTGGTACTGCCTGAAATCCGGCTGCATCGCTTCCTTGAGCGCCACCGCTTTGGCAGCGATCACGTGCATCAACGGCCCGCCCTGGGTGCCGGGAAAAATCGCCGAATTGACCGGTTTTTCGAATTCTGCATTGCTCAGAATGAGACCACCGCGCGGACCACGCAACGTCTTGTGCGTGGTGCTGGTCACAAAATCGGCAACACCGACCGGGCTCGGATACAGGTCGGTTGCCACCAGCCCGGCGTAATGCGCCATGTCCGCCATCAGGTAGGCATCAACGCTATCCGCAATTTCGGCAAAACGCTTCCAGTCAATGATCAGCGAATAAGCCGATGCGCCGGCGACGATCATTCTCGGCCGGTGCTCGTTGGCAAGCCGCTCGACCTCGTCGTAATCGATCTCCTCTTCCTTGTTCAGCCCGTAGCTGACGACGTGAAACAGCTTGCCACTGAAGTTCACCGGCGAACCGTGGGTGAGATGGCCACCATGGGCCAGCGACATCCCCAGGATCGTGTCCCCGGGCTGCAGCATTGCCTGGTACACAGCAGCGTTGGCCTGGCTGCCCGAGTGAGGCTGAACATTGGCCATTTCGGCATTGAATAACGCCTTGGCGCGATCCCGGGCCAGTGTCTCGGCAATGTCGACGAACTCACAGCCGCCGTAATAGCGCTTACCCGGGTAGCCTTCGGCGTACTTGTTGGTCAGCACCGATCCCTGCGCCGCCAGCACACGCGGGCTGGCGTAGTTTTCCGATGCGATGAGTTCAATATGCTCTTCCTGACGCGTCCGCTCGGCTTCCATGGCCTGCCACAGGTCAGGGTCGAAATCCTTGATGGTGTCTTTTGCAGTAAACATGTCGCTTGGCAACCGGGAAAGCGCGCAATTCTAGCATCCCGCAGCGCGCAAACGCAGGCTGCATGGGCTCCCGGCGCAATGACAGGCCAGCCAATGACCAGTGGCGCTACCTCGGCGTGCTTTGCAGCAGCGTGCGAACATCGTCCCAGGCATAGCGCAGTTTGCAGTATTCACCGCCATCCGGCGGTTCCCACTGGCCTTGCCCGGCGAGACGGCCTCCCTGACTTTCGTAGAATCGGATCGCCGGCGTGTTCGATTCCAGCACCCACAGATACAGACCGATCTGCGGCCACGATTTCAGGCTCCATTGCGCTACCTCACGCATCAGTGCCGAGCCGATCCCATGGCGCTTGTGTTCGGAACCGACATGCAGGTTGTCCAGAAAGCTGCCCCAACGTGCATCGTGCGCGCCGTAGACGCAGGCAAAGCCGGCCACCGTTTCACCGACTTCGGCAACAATCACATGCTGATTGGGCGCGGGTGCTGCGAAGCGCTCCTCCCACAGCGCCTGGCGTTCGCGATAAATCTCGCGATCGAGGTAATCGTCATGCAGCATCCCCCGATAAGCCACCCGCCAGCTC
>JASFUE010000216.1:0-5898 GCA_050050435.1 Burkholderiales bacterium
ACCGCGGCTGGCAAGGAACACGCCACGGAGAATCATCCCTGCGACGCGCCGTGGATGAGTAATGGCGTAGGCCAGCGCCAGCGCGCTGCCCCAGGAGCCGCCAAACAGCAACCACTGGTCCACTCCGAGCGCGAGGCGAATTGCTTCCATGTCCTGCACCAGATGCCAGGTGGTGTTCTCCTCGATGCACCCGGCAGGCGTGGAACGGCCACAACCGCGCTGATCAAACAGCACTGCGCGATAGAAACGGGGATCGAAATAGCGCCGATGCTCCGGCCGGGTCTGGCTGCCGGGACCACCGTGCAGAAACAGCACCGGAACTCCCGCCGGGTTACCGCTCTGGCTTACATGAATCTGATGCGGTGGCGAGACCGGGAGACGTTGCTCGTCAAACGGCTCGATCGGCGGATACAAGCCATTGGCACTATCGTCGTTGGCGCAGTTGGGATGTGACACGAGCCCCGCGACTCACCCCTGCAACCTGAAGACCACGGGAACCTTTACGCTGCGCACGCCACGCGGTGGCTTGGGTAGAGGTAATGACTTCCGGACCATGGAAACCGCAGCATCGTCGAGAACGTCCTTGCCGCTAGACTCGACCACAACCAGTTGGGTAACGGCCCCGTCATCCGAGAGCTTCATTTCGACAACCGCCTTGCCTTGCCACTTGCGCCTTATCGCGATTCGCGGATAGCTCATGTGTCGCATAACCTCCCTCGAGACCTCTTGCCTGTAGGCCTCGAGCACCGAAGGCTCGACGGTTTCCACGACCGGCGCTGGCGGCGCCGGTGGTGCCGGCGCAGCAACCGGTGCCGGCGCGCCCGGTTTGGCAACGGCAGCGCTCACCGGGGGCGCAACAGCTGAAGGCTTTTGCGGAGCAGCCTGTTTTATCGGGCTCAGCTGCGTTGTCGGTACCGGCGCCGCGGGGGCTGCCACCTCCGGCGGTTTTGACTGTGCCGGTGTGACATTCGGTGCCGCCGCCGCAGGCGGTGGCACCTGTGGGCTCGGCACCGACGGGCTGGGTGCTTGCCTCACCACGGGCGGTTGGCGGCGCACCTGCACCGGCTTGACCGGTTCCTCGATCTCGACTTTGGCCTGGGGCTCGACAACCGGCACAGCAGGGCGATCGGGGGCCAGCTCCGGTCTGCTGGTAATGACCGGCTTGACCTGCGGTCTTTCGCGCGGTAGTGCTGGCGCCAGTTCGGCACGGGCCACCGGCTCTGCCGCAACCGGCGACTCTGGTTGCTGCACCAGCGGTTGCGGTTGCGGTTGAACGACCGGGCGCGCCACAACTGGCGTCTGGTCGATCGGGCGCGGTTGCGGCGCGGGAGTCACCAGTTGCGGCGGGGTCGGCACCTCAACAACCGGGGCTGGCTCATCCACGACCGGTGCCGGCTCGGGCGGCATCTGTTCCTGGCGGATCGCCGGTTCCGGCACCACCGTCTTGTCAACACGTGGTTGCTCGTCGACAAGCTGCACCGTCAGAACAGCCGGTGTATCCGGCGGCACCGACCGAAAGCCCGGCATCAGGGCGATCAGCAACGCATGCACCAGCAATGACGCAGCGAATGCCAGCTGGGTCGGCCGTTTCCGGTACCAGCTGACAAACGGCTCGAATTGCGTGCCGGTTTCTGCGAAGGCAATTACACTCATTTGCGAAGACTATGCAACCTCTTGAGTTGAGTAAAGTTTTGCCGCCAATCTCATGATAATCATGAGCAGGTTTTGCTGATTTTTCTGCGGCACATGGCCCGGCGAAAACTGACAATAGATTCCGGATCAAGCGAGTTCGAGTGTGTCCGGCCACGGCCGGGCCGACTGGCCCCGCGGGATCCGGTGAAGGTGACGGAACATCGTACCTTGACCAATTTTCAAGGAAATAATTTTTTCACTTATTGGAGGTAATTCACATGTGGACCAAGCCTGAGTACACCGAAATGCGCTTCGGTTTCGAAGTCACCATGTACATCGCCAACCGCTAATCACGGCGAACGTACTGAATGAAAGCCCCGTTCAGGGGCTTTCATTTTTTCGGATCAATGCATCACCAACCTACTTATCGATTATGCGAATCAGAGTGCTAGGCTCCGGAGCCGGAGGCGGATTCCCTCAGTGGAACTGCAATTGTCCCAATTGCGACGGATTGCGCAAGGGAACGATCAACGCGAAAGCGCGTACGCAATCGTCGATTGCGATATCGAGCGACGACACGAACTGGGTCTTGTT
The DNA here is from genome assembly GCA_050050435.1 of Burkholderiales bacterium. Lineage (GTDB taxonomy): Bacteria > Pseudomonadota > Gammaproteobacteria > Burkholderiales > Eutrophovitaceae > SG8-40. Next base: position 2,227 of record JASFUE010000216.1, read on the forward strand.
CAACGCATCGCCGGACATTCTTACCCAGTTCCAGCGATTTCCGGAATTGCAGCCCGCTCGCGCGATTCGCGATACGGCGGTGCGTTCGATCATCCTGATGGATGCGCAGATCGACCATACGACCGGTCTGTTGATGCTGCGCGAGGGGAAGACCCCGCTCGAGCTCTATTGCACGGACATGGCCTACGAAGACCTGACCACTGGCAACCCGCTGCTGAAAATTCTCGAACACTACTGCGGCGTCAACTGGCACAAGCTACCGACGCACGCAGGGAACAAATTCGACGTCGTCGGTATCGAAAACCTCGAGTTCACGGCGGTACCGTTGCGAAGCAAGGCACCTCCCTATTCCCCGCACCGGCACGATCCGCATGAGGGCGACAATATCGGCATGCGTGTCATCGATACGCGTAGCGGCAAGAAACTCTTCTATGCGCCCGGACTGGGCGAGATCGAGGAACATGTAAAACCTTTCCTCGAAGAAGCAGATTGCCTGCTGGTCGATGGCACTTGCTGGACCAATGACGAAATGGCCGCCCTGGGCATCGCCAACAAAATGTCACTGGATATGGGACACCTGCCCCAGTCCGGTCCTGGTGGAATGATGGAGGTCCTCAGGCCTCTCAAGGCAAGTCGCAAGATCCTGATACATATCAACAACACGAATCCGATTCTCCGGGAAGATTCGGATGAGCGCGGTCAGCTGGGAGCGGAAGATATCGAAGTCTCCTATGACGGCATGGACATCAAAATTTAATTACCCGGAGACCAAGGAGATTTCACATGGGTGCCGCTGAAAACCTGCCGTGGAGCAAGGAAGAATTCGAGGGCAAGTTGCGAGCCAAGGACAAGCGATATCACATTTATCACCCGTTTCACATCGCGATGAATAGTGGCAAGTGCACTCCGGAGCAAGTGCGGGGCTGGGTCGCCAATCGTTTCTACTACCAGATCATGATTCCGATCAAGGACGGCGCAATATTGTCGAACATGCCCGATCGCGATCACCGGCGTCTGTGGATACAACGCATCATCGATCATGATGGCACCGAAGGCGAGGAAGGCGGTATTGAAGCGTGGCTGGCACTGGCCGATGCCGTCGGCCTGGACCGCGAAGAAGTCACATCACTTCAACACGTGCTGCCCGGGGTGCGGTTTGCCGTTGACGCCTATGTAAATTTTGCCCGCCGCGCACCATGGGAGGAAGCGGTATGCTCGTCGCTGACGGAACTGTTCGCCCCGACCATTCACCAGAAGCGGCTCGATACCTGGCCCGATTACTATCCGTGGATCGAACCAAAGGGTTATTCCTACTTCCGCAAGCGGCTTTCGGAGGCGCGCCGCGACGTCGAGCACGGGCTGCGCGTCACACTCGATCACTTCCGCACTCGCGAAGATCAGGAACGCGCTCTTGGCATTTTGCAGTTCAAGCTCGACGTCTTGTGGACCATGCTCGATTCAATGCAGGTGACCTATGGCATCGGTGAGGAACGCACCGGGGCAATCGAAAGGATGGCTGATGAGTGAGGCGCCGAGCCGGCTTTCGGAAGACGGCGTGATCTCACTGGAAAAGCAGTTTCGTTTCCAGTGGGAGCCTGCGCAGGACAGCTTCGTACTGCTGTATCCGGAAGGGCTTGTGAAATTGCCGGGCAGCGCCGGCGAGATCATGAAGCGCGTTGATGGCAGCAAGACCGTCTCGGAGATCATCGCCGATCTCGAGGCGGCATTTCCCGGCGCAGATGTGCGTCAGGACGTTATGGATTTTCTGGAGGCCGCATATGCAAAAGGCTGGATCAGACAGTAAGACCAGCGCAGGCCCGCTTTGGGTCAACGCCGAAATTACGTACACGTGCCCGTTGCACTGTGTGTTCTGCTACAACCCGGTTGACTATAAGAGCTTCGGCCCCGAGTTGACCACGGACGAATGGCTCAAGGCTTTTCGCGAAGCGCGCGAACTTGGCGCGGTTCAACTGGGGCTGTCAGGCGGCGAGCCGCTGACGCGAGACGATTGTGAAATCATGGTCTCCGAAGCAAGCAACATGGGTTACTACGTCAACCTGATCACATCGGGGATCGGCTTGACCGAAAAGCGTATTGCTGCCTTCAAGGAAGGCGGGCTTGGCCAGATTCAGCTTTCGTTCCAGGATTCGACCCGGGAACTCAATGACTTTCTTTCGAGCACCCGCACTTTCGAACTGAAGTCCAAAGTGGCCCGGCTGATCAAGGAATACGAATATCCGATGGTGCTCAACGTCGTGTTGCACCGGTTGAACATCGACCACGTTCAACAGATCCTCGAAATGGCCGAAGCAATGGGGGCCGAGCACGTCGAGCTTGCCAATACGCAGTATTACGCGTGGGCCCTGGAGAATCGCAAGCACCTCATGCCCAGCCGCGAGCAGCTCCAGCGGGCCGAAGAAGTGACCAACCGGTTTCGCGATCGCGTCGGCAACAAGATGAAAATCTACTTCGTGGTGCCGGATTATTATTCGACCCGGCCGAAAGCATGCATGAATGGATGGGGCGCGGTATTTCTCAATATCGCTGCCGATGGTGTCGCACTGCCGTGCCATGAAGCGCGCATGCTGCCCGGCCTTGAGTTTCCCAATGTGCGCGACCACGACGTGCGCTGGATCTGGCAGGAATCACCGGGATTTGCAGCCTACCGCGGCGACAGCTGGATGAAGGAGCCCTGCAGAAGCTGCCCGGAAAAGACCAAGGACTTTGGCGGCTGCCGGTGCCAGGCGTACATGCTTACCGGGGACGCAACCAACGCCGACCCGGTTTGCGACAAGTCCCCGCATCACCACCTCATCACCGAGCAGGTCGAACTGGCGCAGCAGCCCCAGCCTCCGGCAAGTGAAGTCAAGCCGGTCATCCTGTTTCGCGATGACAAGAATTCGCGCAAGCTCGCTGCAAGGTCGCCGGCGGCCCAGGACGATAAAACGCCTGTTACATGATCGCGCCAGCGATCAGTGAGACCGTCAGGCCGGCCGCCATCGCGGCAGCCGGCCTGGTCAAACGCTACGGTGGCTTGACTGCGGTCGACGGTCTCGATCTGCAGATTCCGGCCGGCGAATTCTTTGGTTTGCTCGGCCCCAATGGCTCGGGCAAGACAACCACGATCCACATGCTCGCCACCCTGGTGCGGCCCACCAGCGGCAGTGTGCGCATTGGCAATGTGGATGTTTCGCAGCAGCCGGTTCAGGCAAGACGCCAGATCGGCCTGGTGTTTCAGGAATCCGCTCTCGATCGCACGCTCACCGTGCGCGAAAACCTTCGCTTCGCTGGCCGGCTGTATAACCTTTCTCCGGCTCTCACCGGCCAGCGCTCGGCCGAGTTGCTGGAACTGTTCGACATGACCGACCGGCTCGACAAGCCAGTGGCAACACTCTCAGGTGGAATGCGCCGCGCGCTGGATATCGTCCGCGGCGTATTGCACGAGCCACGCGTGCTGTTTCTCGACGAACCGACCATCGGACTCGACCTGCCCAATCGCCGGCGCATCTGGCGCTTCATCGAACATTTGCGCGCCAGAACCGGGATGACCGTATTGCTGACCACGCATTATCTAGAAGAAGCCTATCCATGTGATCGCGTGTGTTTTATTCGCAAGGGCAAGCTGGTCAACGAAGGCGAGCCGGAGTCACTGGTCAGCAAACTGGGAAAGCA
>JASFUE010000217.1:0-5774 GCA_050050435.1 Burkholderiales bacterium
ATGCCTGCATTTGCATGTTGCTAAAGCAATTTGTGTGTTCAGGCGCGGTTTGCCGGCGCAGGAGGCCGTGACAGTGATACCAATTGCCGATATGTCATTCAGCACAATTGTTATGAAAAACATGTCCTTGGCGTGCTGCCGGGAGGTTTTTTGCCGAACCTCGGGTGGGCTGGAATGACGTCAGAGTGGTTTACACACCCATTGCGGTGGGTCGATGAGGCTGACTGCCCGGTGCAAATGGACCAAACAGCCGTGAGGGCAGTTCTCGACGCTGATCGAGGCCGCTCGGCACACGACTTGCGGACCTGGTGGGTGTGGATTGACCTATATATTGGTGATTGGGTCGCAGCCCGCCGCCTGACGGCACAGATGACGGCTCGCGGCGGTCTTTTCGCAGACGTGTCACGCTGACCGGGCTGAAACAGGAAAATTCCGGCCAGTTTCTTGACAAGTGACGGTTTAATAGTGTTTTTCAAGGAATTAGACAGAGTCCAATTCCTATCTTATAATTTTTGACCATGAATCCGGTTCACTACACACGCGACAACCTCGCCGAAAAGCTTCGCAAGCACGGCATCAATCCGACCCACCAGCGTATCGAGATTGCCCACGCGCTGTTTTCGCGGCAGGCGCATCTTTCGGCTGACCAGGTGATGGCGATCGTTAACGAAAAGCATTCGGAAACTTCGAAGGCGACGGTCTACAACACCCTGAATCTGTTCCGTCAGAAGAACCTGGTGCGCGAAGTGATCGTCGATCCCAGCAAGGTGTTCTACGATCCGAATACCGAACCGCACTATCACATCTACAACGTGGAAACGGGCGAGTTGACTGACATCGATGCGTCGGCGGTGCAAATTTCCGGGCTTCCCGAACTGCCCGGTGGCGTGGTGCGTGAAGGCATGGACATCATCGTTCGGGTACGCTCCGCTCACGCAGACGCCAACTGAACGGTGCGTTGGCGCCGTGTTCCGGCCCAGCTTTTCCCCTGTATCCCTCTGATGCGATTTCGGTGCCGTAGCACAGCCCGTCCCTGGCTGCATTGGCTGGCGGTCGCCGCGGGCAGATCGTCTAGAATGCCTTGCCGGCCCGCTTTGACCGGATTGCGTGCTCTTTCGAACCCATCTGCAACCGAATTATCCGGGGATATCACATGTCATATGAAAACATACTTGTCGAAACGCGCGACAAGGTAGGAATCATCACGCTCAACAGGCCGAAAGCGCTCAATGCGTTGTCGTCCGAACTGATGCAGGAGCTGGCCGCTGCGCTGGACGGCTTTGAATCCGACGAGAACATCGGTTGCATGATCATCACCGGAAGTGAAAAGGCATTTGCCGCCGGTGCCGACATCAAGGCGATGAAAGAGCAGGGCTACATGGATGTTTACAAAGCCGATTTCATCACCGCTGAATGGGAGCGGGTGGCGCGCTGCCGCAAGCCGGTGATTGCCGCGGTGGCGGGCTACGCGCTTGGAGGCGGCTGCGAGCTGGCGATGATGTGCGATTTCATTCTTGCTGCGGATAACGCCAGATTCGGCCAGCCGGAGATCAACCTGGGTGTGATTCCGGGTGCCGGCGGCACGCAGCGATTGCCGCGTTTTGTCGGAAAATCCAAGGCCATGGAAATGGTGCTTCTGGGCCAGGCACGCATGATGGATGCGCAGGAAGCGGAACGCTGCGGGCTGGTAAGCCGTATTGTGCCGCTGGCGCAACTGATGGACGACGCGCTCGCCACGGCGCAGAAAATCGCTGAATTGAGCCAGCCTATCGTGATGATGGCCAAGGAATCGGTCAATCGGGCGTTCGAAACCACGCTGCGCGAGGGTGTGCTGTTCGAGCGCCGGGTGTTTCATTCGGCATTTGCCACACACGACCAGAAAGAGGGCATGGCCGCCTTTACCGAGAAGCGCAAGCCGGAATTCCGCCACCGTTGAACCCCTCAGGGGTTTGGCGCTCTTCCCGGCACGCCTTATAATGCGCCCCCTGTTTTGTCAGATCGCAGTGCTGTTGTAGCTCAGTTGGTAGAGCAACTGATTCGTAATCAGTAGGTCGCGAGTTCGAATCCCGCCAACAGCACCAGTTTGCCCGGAGCACCTGCCGCTGTGCCGCTGCAATGCAACAGGTGCTCTTGTCATTTGGGTGGCCGGTGGCGAAGCCTGGCCATATAGTCCCGCATAGGGGAGGTCAGGGGTTGTCGAAGTGTGTTCGCGCTGCCGGATTGCTGGTGGCCTTGTTACTGGCGCAGGTGCCACTGTCGCATGCCGAAGTCGATGGCGAGGAATTTCTCGGCCTGATGCAAAGCGGAGAAGAAGGCCGTAAGGCCGCGCAATTTTTTATCGATGACGTATGGCAGCGGTGGGATCAAAAGGTATTTTGTATGCCACCCGGCGACCGCCAACAGATGAGCTTCGACGCCGTGGAGGTTTACCTCGAGACGCATCCACAGGAGTTGTACCGGCCGCGCCGCTATCTCATCGTTCAGGCTCTGCGCGATGCGTTTGCGTGCGGATCCGGCTGACGAAATGCCCGGAGATGATCGCGGGCGTTTCGTGAAATATCTGCCATTGCCACATTTGCTGGTAAAGTGGCACTCGAAGTTTCCCGCTGCCGGCTAGAACGGCGCGGCGGGGCAAGCTTCCCTCCCTTGGCTTGCCCCGATTTTTTTTGATTTTCCGTCGGTCGCGGACTGTCTCAGCGATACACCAGTACGGCAATCTTCGTGTGGGTCAATACCTTGGTGGTTTCGCTGCCCAGCAACATGGCGGTCAGACCCTTGCGTCCGTGTGATGCCATGAAGATGAGATCGCACTGTTTGGAATTTGCCGCCTCGATAATCCCTTCCCAGGGGTGGTCATTGGCCAGACACAGTGTTTCCACCTTGACGCCGGCGTTTTCGGCGATTTCGGCGATCTCGCCGGTGAGGCGCTCGCCACGGGCACGCGCTTCTTTTTCGAATTGTTCGACCATCAGGTCGCTCGGTCCCGATTCGGTGTAGAGCATGTAAGAGGTTGCCGGCACGGCGTGGAATGCGACCACTTCCGCTCCGGTTTCGCGAGCGAATTCGATGCCTCTGCTTGCTGCATTGCGACACAGCTCTGATCCGTCTGTCGGAATGAGAATGCGGCGATACATGAAGCTCCCCTTGTGTCTCCTGTTCGTTATGCACCATCATGCGCCTGATATTCTGTCAGTCAACCCTGCGCTTGAACATCTGAACATAATCGTCCGATGATCATTACTGCTGTCCGTACGCATGTCCTGAAAAGTCCGTTGTCGCAGCCATTTGCGTTTTCGCAGGGGTGGGTGAATACGCGCTCGGCAACGCTGGTCGAGCTGAGTACCGACAGCGGAATAACCGGCTGGGGCGAAGCGTTTTCCCAGGGTCTGGAAGCGCCGGAAATTTCCGCCATGGCGATCGAGCGGGCGTTGCAACCATTGTTGTTGGAAGCGGATCCGCTGGACATCGAAGTGCTTTGGCACCGCATGTACCACGGCACGCGTGACTTCGGGCGCAAGGGTTCGGTCGTTGCGGCAATCAGCGCCATCGATATCGCGCTCTGGGATATCGCCGGAAAACATTATGGTGTGCCGGTGGCAAAGTTGCTCGGTGGCGCGTTCCGTACTTCGGTGCAACCGTATGCCACCGGGTTTTATCGCATCGAAGGGCAGGGCGAGGCCGCTCGCCTGGCCGACGAGGCTTTGCAGCATTTCGATGCCGGCTTCAGGGCGATGAAAATCAAGCTCGGCTTCGGCGTTGACGATGACATTGCGGTGATGCGTGCTGTTGGCCGCGCGGTCGAAGGCAAGGGCGTGACCCTGATGGTCGATACCAATCATGCCTACGGCCGTGCCGAAGCCTTGCGGCTGGGTCGCGTGCTCGATGAATACGACATGCGCTGGTATGAAGAGCCGGTGGTGCCGGAAGACATCGACGGTTATATCGAGTTGCGGCAAAAGCTGCGCACGCCTATTGCCGGCGGCGAGAACGAGCACACGCTCTACGGTTACGGCGAACTGCTCAGTCGTCGGGCGGTCGACATTGCGCAGCCCGACATCGGTTCGTGCGGCGGTATCAGCGCCGTACGGCACATCGCCACCATCGCTCAGGCACATGGCATCGAAATCAATCCGCATGTGTGGGGATCGGCAGTGGCACAGGCGGCGTCGCTGCAAGTGCTCGCCGCCTTGCCGGTAACCCATCATTCGCTGTATGCGCGCGAACCGATCCTCGAGTACGACCGTTCCCTGCATCCGTTCCGACGGGAGCTGGTGGCCGAACCGATCGAAATCACGAATGGCCGGGTGCAGATTCCGGATGCACCGGGGCTTGGCATCGAACTCGTCCCGGAAACGTTGCAGCGTTACCGTGTCAACTGATTGTCAACTCAGGTTGATGGGTGTCCGCGTGCAGGCAGCGGCGATGTAAGAGGCATACGCGGTGGGCGCCTGTTTCGAAACCATGAGCAAAACGGATCTGCGGCGCCTGGCGCGGATTACTGGCGAGGAGCGCGAGGATTTTTTTGCGCGCCGTCCCGATTGGCGGCTGCTGTATCAGCGCCGCTTGCTGTGCACAGCGTTGACCGGACGTGCTGCCATGCACTTTTGCAATGGCACACGTGGTTTCGATCAGTTCGACATCTGCCTGTTTTTCGCGGCTCACGCCGAAGCGGCATTTCCGCACACCTGGGTCAGTGTGCGTGATTTCGGCGCATCAAGATTCGGGCGCGCCCAGGCAGACAAAGCCTATAGCGGCAGGCGTGTGCGCATTTCCGGGCGCTCGCTACAGTGCCGGCCGTCCGACGATCCGGTAGCGGTGGTGCAGACCTATTTGCGCCGCGCACGCACGCCCACTGCGCGACAGCTGCGCGAGGAAGCCGTAGTGCTGATCGGCCCCGACCACAATCTCGGTTATGTCGCCTGGCCCACCTTGCTCGCTTGACGGGATCGTAGCGGGCGGCACCGTAACGCACAGTCGATCCTCATGACCGTAGCCAAGGCGCTGCAGGCTGCCTATCTGAAAACGGTTTATCGTGTTCTCGGCGCAGCGGAGCCGGTCGATATTCGCATTGGCCGTTGCTCGCCGGGGCTCGACCGGTTGTTGTCGCAGAACGGAGTGACTCAATGGGCTTTCCTGACGGCCGCCAATCCGCGTTCGCAACCGCTGCCGGATGCGGAGAATGCACAGCGCAACGCTGACATGAAGCGCGTCTTGCACGAGCAAGGCTGGTACACGCTGGACGCTGTCGGCTTGCCAGACGATGGCGCATGGCAACCGGAGCAAAGCGTGCTGATCCTGGGGATTGACCGCGAGGCGGCGCTGGAGGTGGCGCGGCGCTGGCAGCAAAACGCAATTGTGTGCGGGTCGATCGGGCAAGCGGCTGAACTGGCGTGGGTGAGCTGATTGCCAGCCTCGGGTATGAATGGAAATGACGGATGGTCGACAATCGGTTCGTCGATTTGTCGGACTTGTCGTCGGTCGCGGCGTGATCGTGGTGCAATTTTGCTGGCTATTCGGCGGGTCTTGTTGTCGAGCACTCGGCGCGGATGGCATTGATGGTTGGCAACTGCTTGAAAGGGCGTGACTCTGCATTGTCGAGATCCGGTCACGGTCCGAAATGGTATGGCACTTGCGAAATATGGGTTGCGCTCGGTAGCCCCAGACTGCCAAGGGAGGCGGGCCTCACCGGTTCGATGGGAACCGAGCGCACCATCCCTTTTCTTGCTGGACCAAACCTCGAACTGCGTGCGCGCGCCGTCGGCCTTGTCAGGCGA
>JASFUE010000218.1:0-5743 GCA_050050435.1 Burkholderiales bacterium
CTCGATCCGGGCCAACGAGGTGTAATCGCGCAAAGCCAGCGGCAAACCACGCCTTCACAGCCGGCTCCAGTTTCCGCCAAACAAGCAGACGCGCTCGCTGCGCCACAGTTACCCCGGATTTCGGCACGGATAGATCGCATTCGGGAACTGCAGGACAGTATCAATGCCCGTCTTGCCCGTCTTGAAATCAATGCAACCGTTCTGATGAAAACCCTGGCCCACAATCAGGCGTTACAGCAGGCAAGCCCGCCTGCGCCCGGCAGCACAGCAGGCGTCGCATCGCCGCATCCGCAGGATTCTGCGCAGGGTCTGATCGCCAGAGCCAAGCCGCTGTTGCAGCAGTGGCAATGGCTCGCCGTTGCCGGTTCTTTGCTCGTTCTCCTTGTATCGTACCTGCTGGCACGCTTTATCCTGCGGTACAGGCACCTCGGAAAGCATCGCAAACGCATCGATGCCATGCTCGAGGAAGCGCGCTCGGCCGCCACGCCACTGCTCGGCCACGAACCGGCCTTGCACGCACAAGATGCCTATCGGCCTGCTTCTGGTGGTGACCCGGACTTTGTGTCCGCGCGTACATACGACAGCGAAGTTTCCGCTGATTCGGATCTCGACTTGCGGGCAGTCGAACCGGACGAGTCAGATCTATCGGTAGCGCAGGACGGGGAAACATGGCTGGATCCCGGATCATCGCAAATGGATTTCGACGCACAATCCGAAGTCGACGAGGAAATGCCGGTGCGTTTGCGCCAGGAAATGGACGAGGCAATGAACACCGCGCGCTCGATGTATTCCGATGTCGACCGCTTTATCATGCTCGGCCGCATTGAAAACGCCGTCAGTCTGCTGGAATTCCAGATCAAGCGCGATCCAATGGACCGTAACTCCTGGATCAAGCTCCTGGCGGTTTACCGCGACCAGGGCCTTGACGCCAGCTTTGACCGTACCTACGCAGCGTTTCGCGACCAGTTCGGCAGCGACGTGGGGGCCTAGGAGCAGACTTTCGCGTGCACGTGCGCATGATCCGTTGTGAGACCGGCTCCCTCAGTATCTGCCGGGGTCGGCAAAGTTCGCGAAGCGCGTGTACTCGCCCTGGAAGGTCAGCATCACGGTACCGATCGGACCATTGCGCTGCTTGCCGATAATGACCTCCGCCCTGCCCTTATCGGGTGAATCCGGGTTGTACACCTCGTCGCGATAAATGAACAGGATCAGGTCGGCGTCCTGCTCGATGGCGCCGGATTCGCGCAAATCCGACATCACCGGGCGCTTGTTCGGCCGTTGTTCGAGCGAGCGGTTCAACTGCGACAGCGCCACCACCGGAACATTGAGTTCTTTTGCCAATGCCTTGAGCGATCGCGATATCTCCGAGATCTCCGTCGCCCGGTTTTCGCCCTGTGATGCCGCCGACATCAGCTGCAAGTAATCGACAATGATCAGACCAAGCTGACCGTACTGGCGATGCAAGCGGCGCGCGCGCGCGCGCAGCTCAAGGGCATTGAGCGCCGCCGTTTCGTCAATTTGAATCGGCGCCTCGCTGAGCCGGCCTACAGCGCTGGTCAGCTTGCGCCAGTCGTCCTCGGCGAGCCGACCGGTGCGGAGCTTGTGCTGATCGAGCTTGCCAATTGACCCCAGCAGTCGCATGGCAAGTTGCGCTGCCGACATTTCCATAGAGAAAACACCAATGGGCAAACCGGCATCGAGGGCGACATGCTCGGCCATGTTCAGCGCCAATGCAGTCTTGCCCATCGACGGGCGCCCGGCGACGATAATCAGGTCACCGGGCTGGAAGCCCGATGTCATCCGGTCCAGATCGGTGAAACCGGTGGGAACACCGGTCACGTCCGAAGGGTTGTCGCGGTTGTAGAGCAAATCGATACGCTCAACCACCTCGGTCAGCACCGGCTGCATCTCGATGAACCCCTGCCGACCGCGTGAGCCCTGCTCGGAAATAGCAAAAATGCTGGACTCAGCCTCGTCGAGCAGTTGTGCAGGCTCACGCCCCATCGGGTTATATGCCAGCTCGGCAATATCCGTTGCCGTCTCCGCCAGCTTGCGCATAATGGCGCGCTCGCGAACGATCTCCGCGTAGCGGCGGATATTCGCCGCCGATGGCGTGTTCTGAGCCAGCGCGCCGATGTAGGCCAGCCCACCAACTGCCTCGAGTTCCCTGGTGCTCTCCAGACTCTCGGCCACGGTAATGGCGTCGGCCGGCCGATTGACTTCAATCAGGCGCGTGATGTGGTGGTAGATCTGCCGGTGATCGGCGCGATAGAAATCGGATTCAGAAAGGAAATCGGCAATGCGGTCCCATGCGGCGTTGTCCAGCAATAGTCCACCGAGCACCGATTGCTCAGCCTCGACTGAATGCGGGGGAACCTTGATCAGCTCAACTTCGGATTGTGGAGCGCGCTGAGCCGAACCCTGCGCCATATGTCATCCCCCTGAAATCGCCGCAACACGGCGCGAGTCGAAAAACTTCGTCCTGATAAACGCCCCGAAAGGTGCCGGGAACCCGTTTTCCGGCATTGAGCGTTCTGAAAGGGATGGTTACCCGAGATCACGTGATCGTCAAGATCTCTTGTGGATATATATGTAACCAGATCACCGCAAGAACGCCTTAGTGTTCAGTATGCGATTGTCTATGTGACTCAGCACAAACAAAAAAGCCGCGCCTGAGCGCGGCTTCCTGCAAGCCTGACTGCGAGCTTGCTTTACTGTTCGGCTACCACCGAGACGTTGATAGTCGCAATTGCATCGGCATGAAAATCAATGGTAATCGGATGATCCCCGACCTGCTTCAGCGGACCGCCTGGCATCTGGATGATGTTCTTCGGGACTTCGTGCCCCAGTGCATTCAGTGCATCGGCTATGTCGTAATGCGTAACCGACCCGAACAGGCGTCCGTCGACACCGGCCTTCTGTGCGATGGTCACCGTCATTCCGTCGATCGCCTCGCTGCGTTGCTTCGCCTCGGCCAGCACTTTTGCCTGCTGTGCCTCCAGTTCAGCGCGGCGCTGCTCGAACTCGGCCATGTTCTCCTGCGTTGCCCGCTTGGCCTTGCCTTGCGGAATCAGATAATTGCGGGCGTATCCTTCCTTGACCTTGACGACGTCACCGAGGCGCCCGAGATTGTGAATTTGTTCCAACAGGATAATCTGCATTATTACGCTCCCGCTCAGTGCACGTCAGAGTAAGGAAGCAGCGCCAGGAAGCGTGCGCGCTTGACCGCCACCGAAAGCTGGCGCTGATAACGCGTCTTGGTGCCGGTAATGCGTGCCGGGATGATTTTTCCCGTTTCACTGATGAAATCCTTGAGCAGGTCGACATCCTTATAGTCGACCCATTCGATCTTCTCGGCGGTAAAGCGGCAGAACTTGCGACGCTTGAACAAAGGCCGCGAAAATCCGCGCTTCTTGTCGTTTCGCTTTTTACTTGGACGGTACATAACTATCTCCCGGTTACTTCAATTCGAATTCGGTTACGTGAAAAACAACCCATCGGGACTTGTTGCTGCGATTTCCCAGGAAACCGCTCAGTGTCAGCAAGTCACCTTGTGATGTCTGGTCAAGGGATTTTGCATTATCGCCAATGGCCACGCAGTCCAGCGTCAATACCACGTCTCGCGCCTGGCCGGCTTCTGTCTGAACGGATTGATGTTCGACCGCAAAAGACAAAACCGCAACTCCCGCAGGCGTGTATCGCAGTGCTTCCCTGGATACGATGCGCGCCTGCAACCTGACCCGATTGTGCGGCAATCAGGTCGATGCCTCCGCCGGCGCCTCGCTGCTACCCGCCTCTTCCCTGGCTGATTCTTCTGCCTTGCCGCCCTGCGCGGCCTGGCCAACGATCTGCCGCGACTTCTCTTCCTTCATCATTGACGAAGGCGCGGTAATCGCGCGCGGCATGATGACCGTGAGGTGGCGCAGAACTGCATCATTGAACTTGAAGGCGTGCTCCAGTTCATCGAGTACTGCCTGGTCGCACTCCACGTTCATCAAGACGTAGTGTGCCTTGTGGACTTTCTGGATTGGATAAGCCAGCTGACGCCGGCCCCAGTCTTCGACGCGATGAACCTGACCGTTACCGCTGGTAACCAGGCTTCGATAGCGTTCGATCATCGCCGAGACCTGTTCGCTCTGGTCGGGATGAACAATAAAAACGATTTCATAATGCCGCATTTGCCATTCTCCTTGTGGATTAGCCACCTCAAGCGGGTGGAACAGCCTCCCCGAGTGCGGGCTCGAGTGAGGCAAGGAAGCGGCGGATTATACCGAGTTTGTGTTTCCTATCAAGGCCTTTTCGTACTTTCCCGGCCGTTGCGAAGCCGTAGGATCGCAGCAGGGGCCGTCCCGTCGGGAGCTGTTGCCGCCGCGCCGGCCGATCGCCCCCTTACCTGCGCCGGTAAAGACCCTCGAAATACAGTTCATAGCCCTCCTGAAACAGGGCGATGGCATCTTTCAGGCGCTCCGAATCAACCGCTTCTGGCGCCTGCGAATGGTCTTGCGAGTTGTAGTGGTATTGTGAAGAGGTCTTTTCAAAACCGAGCTCGATCAGGTGCTCACCGTCGAACAAGGCGACGTCACGGTTATGGTTGAACGGAATGAACCGGTGCTCTCGTGGTTGGTGCAATACGTCGTTTCCGAAAAATTCAGAGTCATAGCTGAAATTGAGAATCCCCAGCACGGTTGGCGCAACGTCGATCTGGCTGACCAACGTGTCGACACGACCCGGTTTGACGTGTTTCGGCGAATAGATCAGCCACGGGATCTCATAGGTCCTCACCGGAATATGCTCGCGCCCGTACACGCGGGCACCGTGGTCGGCGACAATCACAAAAAGCGTATCGTCGAACCAGTCCCTTGTTCGCGCCAGTTCGAAGAACTTGCCGATGGCATGGTCCGCGTAACGGATGCCGGCTTCCCTTCCACCGCCTTCTTCGGGCACGCCAGGCACACCCGTCGGAAACGTGAACGGCTTGTGATTTGACGTCGACATGATGACCGAGAAGATTTTCTCTCCCCGTGCGTGCTGCCGGTCGAATTCGCGCACCGCATTGCGGAACATGTCTTCGTCCGATACGCCCCAGATATTGGCAAATTTGGGTGCGTCCATGTCGGAACGATCGATTACCCTGTAGCCGTTCGATCCGAAGAACTCGTTCATGTTGTCAAATGCACCAAATCCACCATAGATAAAGGTCGGCCGATAGCCGTGGCCAGCCATGACCGTCGACCAGTTGAACATGCCGGCATTGTTCGGGCGCTTGACGATCGATTCGGCCGGCACCGGCGGAAACGACGCCGTCACCGCCTCCATGCCGCGCACCGTGCGCGTTCCCGTCGCGTACGCGTGGCGGAACCAGAGGCTGTGCTTCGCGAGCCGGTCCAGATTGGGCGTCAAACCTCTTTCGTCTCCGTACACGCCGACGAATTCGGCGCCCAGAGACTCCTGCAACAGCACGATCACGTTCAACGCTCTGGCCGCGCCTTGGGCCTGTACCCGACGCTCGAGGTGCTCGCCCGAGGGATCGAAGTCGGCGCCTGGCGCAACCACCATGCGCAAACGCACATCAGCCTCCTCGTCAGGCAACGTGAGATAGAACGCCGGGTAGTCAAGGTCGGCGTGCGCCGCGGCGGCAAAGAACGAATAGATGCCGTTCTGGGCGAGTTCGTTGACCACCCGGTTGTCTGAATAACGGCCATTATTGATGTTGACGCCGACATGCACCGCGACCAGCAGAACC
>JASFUE010000219.1:0-5716 GCA_050050435.1 Burkholderiales bacterium
ACCACCACGGCCGACCACATGCCGACCCCACCGATGGTCGACAGGATCACCGCAACGCTCAGGCGCAGCCAGGCGTAAGCCGAATCAACGCCGTGCGGCTGCGATTCGGCAGCCGTTTCGTGTTCGTGATCAGTGCGCATTCAGGTTGCGGAAGAGAGGAATCGGTCGTGGTGCAGGAAGACCTGCGAGGATACTTCAGAAATGCATCGGACCCGACCGGCAGTACACGGCTAAGTAGCCTAGATGGCGCCGTATTCCTCGGTCAGCAATCCCGCGGCTTCCACGCGCGCGCTGCTCGCCATCGAGGTGCCCGAACCAGCGAACCTGACGCACGAAATCAATCAAAGTCGTCATCCAAGGCGCTGAATTGTCTTCGTGAAGACGGTGTGGCGCAGCAATAACCCCTGTCCTGCTGCGACCAGAAGAGGTGAATGTGTTGTTCGACCTCTATTTGTGCAGCGCGTCATCGGCGGCAGGAACCTCTGCAAATCCGGCATTGCCGAATTCGCACACGGGGCCGTGCGCCGCCAGACGTTGGCGCCGGGAAAGAAACGGAATCCGGTTAGCCGGACGTTTGTGATTCAGCGGCAGATGAGCATACGGACCACAGGTTTCAGTCACGACGCAAGCTGTATGACTGCACCTCAAAAGGACGCAGCCCTGAAGTCAATCGGTGTACCATTCAGGCCTCGCACAATTGATCTGTAACGTGGTTTGTTGCCACGAAAGCAGGCGTAAATGCGGAGGAGAATCTTGACGCAGGCCACTGTAGGTACGGTTACAACCGAGACCTTTCCGAAACTGTTGCTCGAAAATGCGCGCGTGCGCGGCAACAAGGTCGCAATTCGCGAAAAAGACCTGGGTATCTGGCAAAGCTGGACCTGGTCACAAGCGGCCGATGAAGTTCGCTGGCTCGCCTGCGGACTTGCCGCACGCGGTTTCAAGCGGGGAATGAATCTCGCCATCATTGGTGACAACCGCCCGCGCCTGTACTGGTCATTCGCCGCGGCACAAGCCATTGGCGGCGT
Source organism: Burkholderiales bacterium (assembly GCA_050050435.1). Classification (GTDB taxonomy): domain Bacteria; phylum Pseudomonadota; class Gammaproteobacteria; order Burkholderiales; family Eutrophovitaceae; genus SG8-40. Next base: position 1,029 of record JASFUE010000219.1, read on the forward strand.
ACCGGTTCCGCTGTATCAGGATGCGATCGCGCAGGAGATGCAGTACGTCCTGGAGGATGCCGAGATCGAGGTTGCCATCGTCGAGGATCAGGAACAGGTCGACAAGCTGCTGGAACTCCTACCGCAATGCCCGCATCTGAAGCTGATCGTCTACGACGATCCACGCGGCATGCGGCATTACACCCAGGAACAGTTGCTGCCCTATGGCGAATTGCGTGATAGCGGCCGCGAGTATGACGAGTCGCATCCGGACTTCTACCCCAACGAGGTCATGGCCGGTGATCCCGATGATGTTTCGGTCATTCTCTACACCTCGGGAACAACCAGCAGGCCCAAAGGCGTTTGCATGACGCATCGCGCCTTCATCGATGCCGCCCGTGGTGACGTGGAATTCGACGGTTTCAACGATACCGACGAAGTGTTGTCGTATCTGCCGATGGCCTGGGTCGGTGATCATCTGTTTTCCTATGCGCAGGCACTGGTGGCGGGATTCACGGTCAACTGCCCGGAATCGTCCGAAACGGTCATGACCGACCTGCGCGAAATCGGGCCGACTTATTACTTCGCGCCGCCGCGCGTGTTCGAGAATCTGCTCACCCAGGTCATGATCCGCATGGAGGACGCCAGCCGAACCAAGCGCTGGTTGTTCGACAAGTTCATGAATGTGGCCAGACGTTGTGGCTCCGAGATCATGGACGGCAAGCCGGTCGGCATTGTCGATCGCCTGCTCTACGCCCTGGGCAACATTGTTATTTACGGCCCGTTGCGCAACAGCCTGGGCATGACCCGCATCCGTGTTGCCTACACCGGTGGAGCCGCCATCGGTCCCGATCTTTATCGCTTCTATCGTTCGCTCGGCATCAACCTCAAACAGCTCTATGGCCAGACCGAAACCGCGGCCTACGTGTGCAAACAGCCAAATGGCGAGTCGCGGCTGGACACGGTCGGCGTGCCTTTGCCGGGCGTGGAAATCAAGATCGGCGACAAGGGTGAAATCCTGGTCAAGAGCCCAGGCATGCTCAAGGAATACTACAAGCGCCCGGAAGATACCGCGGAAACCATCACGCCCGACGGTTATTTCATGACCGGCGATGCCGGATTCCTCGACAACGACGGCCATCTGAAAATCATCGACCGCGCCAAGGATGTCGGCATGCTCAATGACGGCACCATGTTCGCGCCGCAGTTTCTGGAGAACAAACTCAAGTTCTTCCCGTTTATCAAGGAAGCAGTGTGCTTTGGCGATGGACGTGACATGGTATGCGCCTTTCTCAATATCGAAATGCATGCCGTAGGCAACTGGGCCGAGCGTAACGGACTGGCCTATTCGGGCTACGTTGACCTCGCCAGCAAACCGCAGGTCTACGCCCTGCTGCAGGAATGTGTGGAAAAGGTCAACGCCGACCTGGCCAGGGAAGAAAGCCTCGCCGGGTCACAGATTTCGCGCTTTCTGGTCCTGCACAAGGAACTGGACGCCGATGACGATGAACTTACCCGCACGCGCAAGGTGCGCCGCAACTATGTAGCAGAGAAGTACAACCCGCTGGTCGATGCGCTCTACAACGGTGCGCAACAGTGCCACATCGAAACCCAGGTCAAGTTCGAAGACGGGCGTTCCGGAGTCATCAGGGCGGATGTCACCATTCGCGATGTTGCGACCACCACCGCCGCGCAACGCAGGAAGGCGGCGTAACGAGCATGGAGCGCGCGCTCGGCGAACCGATACTGAGCATGGACAACATCTCGTTGTCATTCGGCGGTGTAAACGCCCTGAGCAACATCAGCCTGCATGTGCGTGAGCACGAAATTCTCGCGATTATCGGTCCCAACGGCGCCGGCAAGAGTTCGCTGCTCAACGTCATCAACGGCGTCTACCACCCGAGCAGCGGAACGGTGACCTACAAAGGCGCAACCCGCACGCAGATGCGACCGCACGAGGCTGCCGGCACCGGCATTGCGCGGACATTCCAGAATATCGCACTGTTCAAGGGCATGACCGTGCTCGACAACGTCATGACCGGGCGCACGCTGAAGATGCATGCCGGGTTCTTGTGGCAGTGCCTTTACGTTGGCAAGGCGCGCAACGAGGAAATAGAACATCGCCGCAAGGTCGAAGAGATCATCGACTTTCTGCAGATCCAGTCCATTCGCAAGACACCGGTCGGGCGCCTGCCCTATGGGCTGCAAAAGCGCGTCGAACTGGGTCGGGCGCTGGCCGCCGAACCGGAACTGCTGCTGCTCGATGAGCCAATGGCGGGCATGAACATCGAGGAAAAGGAAGACATGAGCCGCTTTATCCTTGACGTGAACGATGAGTTTGGCACCACCATCGTATTGATAGAGCACGACATGGGGGTCGTGATGGATCTTTCGGATCGCGTGATCGTGCTCGACTACGGGCGCAAGATCGGTGACGGCACGCCGGATGAAATTCGCAGCAATCAGGAAGTCATCGAAGCCTATCTGGGCGTGGCAAACTGAGTATCTGTACCAGCAAACACTTTAACGACAACAAGGGAGGCGCAGACACACAAGCCAACGCAGTCGTTGCGAACACACCGGGGCAACCGGTGAGTGGCTTATTTGGTGTTTGACAGTTATGGGCTTTTTCATCGAAGTACTGATCAGCGGCTTGATGGCAGGCGTGCTCTACTCGCTGGTAGCGCTTGGCTTCGTGCTGATATTCAAGGCCTCGGGCGTGTTCAATTTCGCGCAGGGCTCGATGGTGTTGTTTGCCGCGCTCAGTTTCGTGCGCCTTCTGGATATCCTGAAGGACACGTTCGCCCCGATGTTGCTGGCGTTGGCAATCACCATCGTCATCATGATCGTGCTGGCGCTTGTGGTCGAACGGCTGGTGCTGCGCCCACTGGTCAATCAGCCGGCGATCAGTCTGTTCATGGCTACGCTCGGTATCGCCTATTTTCTTGATGGTTTCGGTCAGTCGATCTGGGGCAGCGACATCTACACGCTCGACGTGGGCATCCCGAAAGAACCGATGCTCCTGCTCGAATCGGTGTTCGATGGCGGCGTACTCATTTCAAGCGAGGACCTGGTCGCTGCACTGGTTGCAGGTGTACTGGTGGCGGCATTGGCGGTTTTCTTCCAGCGCACACGCATCGGCCGGGCATTGCGCGCAGTTGCCGATGATCATCAGGCCGCCCAATCCGTGGGCATTCCGCTCAATTACATCTGGGTGATCGTCTGGACCGTGGCCGGCCTGGTTGCACTGGTGGCAGGCATTATCTGGGGATCGAAACTCGGTGTTCAGTTTTCACTGGCCCTGATTGCGTTGAAGGCGCTGCCGGTGCTGATCCTCGGTGGATTTGAATCTGTCCTCGGGGCAATTATCGGCGGCCTCATCATCGGCGCCGGCGAGAAATTGTCCGAGATCTATCTGGGACCGTATATCGGCGGCGGTATCGAATACTGGTTCGCCTACATGCTGGCGCTGTTTTTCCTGCTGTTCCGTCCGCAGGGCCTGTTCGGGGAGGTGCACATTGACCGCGTCTGAACAAGCCAGTGCCGGATCGCCTGGAAATTTCGACGATCGTGTGTCTGTCATGACGTGTCATCAGAACAACCTTAACAAGCGTTAACCGAATCATGCTGTATCGCGAAGCCGGACAATTCAAGACCAACTACGCCGCCGACCAGGCGGTGTTTCCGATCACCCAGGATCGTATCTTTATCGCAATCTGGCTATTCATCGGCTTCATCGCAATTCCGATGATGTCCAGCGAGTATCTGTTTCGCGCCATCTTCATTCCGTTCCTGATCATGGCGCTGGCGGCACTCGGCCTGAATCTTCTGGTGGGCTATTGCGGGCAGCTGTCGCTGGGCACTGGCGCATTCATGGCAGTCGGTGCCTATGCCGCCTATAACTTCTGGATCCGGATTCCCGGGCTCAATCCGCTCATCGCCTTCCTGCTCGCGGGTGGCGTGGCAACCCTGGTTGGCATTTTGTTCGGCATCCCCAGTTTGCGCATCAAGGGGTTTTATCTGGCGGTGGCCACGCTGGCAGCACAATTTTTTATCGACTGGGTATTCAGCCGCATCGGCTGGTTCACCAATTACACGCCTTCTGGCTCGATCGCCGTACCGCCGGTGAGTGTTTTCGGTTTCGTGTTCGATTCACCGGTACGCAAATACCTGCTGTGCCTGAGCATACTGGTGCTGTTTGCAATCGTCGCCAAGAACATCGTTCGCGGCAGAATCGGCCGCGCCTGGATGGCAACTCGCGACATGGACGTGGCAGCGGAAATCATTGGCATCCGCCCGATGTATGCCAAGCTCTCGGCATTTGCCGTGAGCTCGTTCTTTATCGGCGTAGCCGGGGCGTTGTGGGGTTTCGTGCATCTGGGATCGTGGGAGCCGCTGGCGTTTGATATCAACCGCTCCTTCAGCATTCTGTTCATGGTGATCATTGGTGGGCTGGGCTCCATACTCGGTGCATTTCTCGGCGCCGCATTCATCACGGTTTTGCCGTTATTCCTTAATCAGTTGCCGATCTGGCTCGGTATCGAGATCTCAACGGCAATGATTTCGCACGTCGAATTCATGGTCTTCGGTGCGCTGATCATTTTCTTCCTGGCGGTTGAACCGCTCGGCCTGGCACGGCTGTGGCGAATCGCCAAGGAGAAATTGCGTTTATGGCCGTTTCCTTACTGACTGTCGAGGCAGTCCCACGG
>JASFUE010000220.1:0-5700 GCA_050050435.1 Burkholderiales bacterium
GGTGATTCATCCGCCAATGCTCTACATGGGTTATGTCGGCTTCTCGGTGGTCTTTGGCTTTGCCGTGGCTGCGCTGTTGAGCGGGCGGCTCGATTCGGCATGGGCGCGCTGGTCGCGACCATGGACGACCGTCGCGTGGATGTTCCTGACCATTGGCATCGCCCTGGGCAGCTGGTGGGCGTACTACGAACTCGGTTGGGGTGGCTGGTGGTTCTGGGATCCGGTGGAGAACGCTTCATTCATGCCTTGGTTGTGCGGTACTGCGCTGATTCATTCGCTGGCCGTTACCGAACGGCGCGGCGGCTTCAAGACGTGGACGGTATTGCTGGCGATTGTAACGTTCTCGCTCTCGTTGCTCGGAACCTTTCTGGTGCGCTCGGGTGTGCTGACTTCCGTACACGCCTTTGCCACCGATCCGGCGCGCGGTGTGTTCATCCTCGGTTTTCTGGTGTTCGTGGTCGGTTCGTCGCTGTTGCTGTTTGCCTGGCGCGCGCCACGCGTCGGACTGGGTGGTCAGTTCGATCCGGTGTCGCGTGAATCGGCCTTGTTGGCGAATAACGTGCTGCTGCTGGTCGCGGCTGCATCCGTCTTGCTCGGCACGCTTTACCCGCTCTTTCTGGACGCACTCGGACTCGGCAAGATCTCGGTCGGTCCGCCGTATTTCGAAGCGGTGTTCGTTCCGCTGATGGCACCGGCGATGTTCCTGATGGGTGTGGGGCCGCTGGCGAAGTGGAAGAAAGCGTCGTTGCCGGATCTGGCGCACCGGCTCAAGTGGGCATTTGTGGTCGCACTCGTGAGCGCGGCCTTGCTGCCATTTACCATGGGCAGCTGGACTCCGATGGTGTCTTTCGGATTGCTGCTGGCGGTATGGATCATCGCCTCCGGTGTGGTCAATCTGCGCGAGCGCCTGCAGCAACTTGCAGCCACCGCAGGTGGCCGGCCGGTCAGTTACCTGAAGAAATTGCCACTCGGTTACTACGGGATGTTGCTGGCCCATTTCGGTGTGGCCGTGTTCATTATCGGTGTGACCCTGGTCAACGGTTATGAGACCGAGAAGGACGTGCGCATGACACCGGGGAGCACGGTGTCCATCGGTGGTTACACGATGAGACTCGAGGGCCTGCAAGATCTGGTCGGTCCGAATTACACCGGAGTCCGGGGCGTGGTGACCGTGCTGAAAGGCGGGCGCGAAACCGGTGTCATGTATCCGGAGAAACGCCTGTACAACGTCCAGCAGATGCCGATGACCGAGGCCGCCATCGATACCGGCTTGACGCGTGACTTGTATGTGTCACTCGGCGAGCCCGTCGATGATGGTGCCGCCTGGATCGTGCGCGTTTATCACAAGCCGTTTGTGGACTGGATCTGGGGCGGTGCTTTCCTGATGGCAATGGGCGGTTTGCTGGCGGTCAGTGACCGGCGCTACCGGATGGAGCGCGCTGCGCAGCGCAAGGCCAACGAACTCGAAGCAACGGCGACGGCATGACGCATCGCACGCAGGCCGCCATATTCCCTTTGTTTTCCTGCTGAGCGCCAATGACACGGTTTGTGATACCGCTGGCGGTGTTTGTCCTGATCGTCGTATTCCTGTGGATCGGATTGTCGTTGAACCCGCGCGAGGTGCCGTCACCGCTGATCGACAAACCGGCGCCAGTGTTCGAACTGCCGCAACTGAACAACGGCGACGCGGTGGTCCGGAGCGCCGACCTGAAGGGGCAGGTGTGGTTGCTCAACGTGTTCGCATCCTGGTGCACGCCCTGTCTCGAAGAACATCCTTTGCTGCTGGCGCTGCAAGACAAGGACGTGGTGCCGATATACGGATTGAACTACAAGGACAAACCAGCAAACGCGACTGGTTGGCTGAACAAGCACGGCAATCCGTACACTGCCATTGTGGTCGACCCGCAAGGGCGCACCGGCATCGAGTACGGCGTCTACGGCGTGCCGGAGACCTTTGTCATCGACAAGCTCGGCGTGATCCGCTACAAGCAGATCGGTCCACTGACGCCCGAAGCGCTGGATGAAAAAATCATTCCGCTGATCGAGAGGTTGAAGCAATGATGCGTATGGTCGCAGGGTGTCTGCTGTTGATGTTTGCCTGTGTCTGCCGCGCCGATGAAGCGCCGCCGGCGGCCGCGGATCCGGCGCTGGAGCAGCGGGTAATGACGCTGAGTGAAGAACTGCGCTGCCTCGTGTGCCAGAACCAGTCACTGGCCGATTCACATGCCGACCTTGCGGTCGACCTGCGCAATGAGGTTCGCGAGATGATGCGCGAAGGCAAGACCGATGCGCAGATACGTGAATTCATGGTGGCGCGTTATGGGGATTTCATTCTGTACAAGCCACCGGTGAAGGCGAGCACGGTGGTGTTGTGGGTTGGCCCCTTCGTGCTGCTGCTGGCTGCTGCCATCGTGATGGCAGCGTACGTGCGCCGTCGCGCCCGGCGCCTGGACAAGGCCAGCATCAGTGACGAGGAACGTGAGCGTGCCCGCGACCTGCTTGCCGGATCACAGCACGGGCAGGAGCGTTGATGCTGATATTTGCAACCCTCGTCACGCTGCTGCTGTTGCTTGCGCTGGCGATGCTCGTTACGCCGTTGCTCAGGAAAACCGTACCGCAGTCGGTTGTCGAGCGCAGTGAAGCCAATTTGCAGATCCTGCGCGACCAGGTTGCCGAGCTGGAAGCCGATCTGCGCAATGGCACGCTGTCGCAGCAACAATACGAGGTTGCTCGCTCCGAACTGGAGCGCCGGGTACTCGAGGAATCGGAAGAAGGAGACGCTGGCGCACAGCGGACGCCGGGCGCGAGCCGCTGGGTTACGCCACTGTTGATTGCGGTGCTGGTGCCGCTGGCCGCAGTCGGGATGTATGGCTACCTGGGTGAGCCCGAAGGACTGGACGTGCAGGCCTATTTGCAGGAGCAGGCGGCAGCCATCACGCCGGACGACGTTGCGCGAATGACCGGGCAGCTCGAGGAGCATCTTGCGGCCAATCCTGATGACGCCGAAGGCTGGGCGATGCTGGGCCGGGTTCGCCGGGCCATGCAGCAATATGAAGCCTCGGCCGAGGCGTGGAAGAATGCTTCGCGGCTTCTCCCGGACGATGCCACGGTGTTGGCGAACTATGCGGAGGCATTGGGACTGGCCGCCAGCGGCGACCTGAGTGGCGAGCCGACGCGACTGCTTGCGCGCGCCCTGGAAATGGATCCACAGGACGCCAAGGCACTGGCATTGAGCGGCAGCGCGGCATTTGCGCGCGAAGACTATCAGTCAGCGATCGGCTACTGGGAAAGATTGCTCGAGCTCAGTGAAGGCGATCCCGAGCTGGCGCAAGCGTTGCGGACGGGCATTGCTGAAGCGCAAGCGCGGCTGGGTAACAATGCCACGGCTGAAACAACGCCGGGCGGTGCGGATTCAGCGCCGTCGGCCAGCGCGAAAGCCGGTTCGGCGACAGCGGTAACGGGCAGCGTGAGCCTGTCGCCAGACCTGGCGCAGTCGGTTAACCCGGACGACGTCGTGTTTATTTTCGCGAAAGCCGCTGACGGGCCCGGCATGCCGCTTGCTGTGACACGCATCAAGGTTGGCGATCTGCCATACCGGTTTCGCCTTGACGACAGCATGGCAATGACGCCGGCAGGAAAGATTTCAGGTGCCGGGCAACTTGTCGTCGGCGCGCGTGTCTCAAACAGTGGAAATGCGGCGCGATCCAGCGGCGATCTCGAAGGATTCAGTAAAGTCATTACTGCCGGAGCGAGCGATGTTGACGTTGTCATCGATCAGCGCGTTCCGTAACAACAGGGCAAGCACAATATGCGGATGGCAGCACAGAAGTTGGTTGAGACCGACCAGGTTGGTTTGAATTGTCGTAAGTTGAATCAGGGCTACGGGAATTTGCGTAGACTGTTGAACAGTGTCTCGGGACTGGTGCAAGCGCGCCGTGCCGTGCCGCGTCTGGTGGCCGCGTGCGTCGCCGCGTTGCTGACGATGGCAGCACCGGCGCAGGCACAGAATGTACAGCCACAGGGCCTGGACCCGGAGGTCAGTGAATTTGTCGCGCGCATGGCGCGCGAACACGGCTTCGATGCTGTCGAACTGGGGCGCATGTTCGGAGAAATGAAGCCGAACGAGACCATCATCAAGGCATTCAATACGCCGGCGACGGCCAGGCCGTGGAGTTATTTTCGCAATCTCTACGTGACAGAAGGGCGAATCGACGGTGGTGTGGCGTTCTGGAACGCGAACGCACAATTGCTGGAGCGGGCGCGCCTGACCTACGGCGTTCCCGAAGAAATTATCGTGTCCATTATCGGCGTGGAAACGATTTATGGTCAGTACACCGGATCGTTCCGCATCGTCGATGCACTCTATACGCTCGGCTTCGAAGTGCCGCGGCGTTCACAATTCTTCCGCGGACAGCTCGAACATTTCTTGCTGTTGACGCGGGTTAACCACATCGATCTCGAGTCTGCCACGGGTTCCTACGCCGGTGCGATGGGACTGCCACAGTTCATGCCTTCCAGTTACCGTCAGTATGCGGTCGATTTCGATGGCGACGGGCGTGTGGATCTGTGGAACAGCGTTGCCGACGCAGTGGGAAGTGTTGCCAATTATCTCAGCCGCTTTGGCTGGGAAGAGGGTGACCAGATCGTGTTGCCGGCGAAAGTGACGGGCACGGACACCGAGTCGCTCGAACGCTTGGGCGTGAAACCGTCGTTGACGATTGCGCAGATGCGCTCGCGCGGCATCGAAACCGATGCGCAAGTTGCGGATGATGCCAAAGTCGGGTTCTTCAGTCTGGAAGGAGAAGATGGCCTGGAGTACTGGCTGTCGCTGAAGAATTTCTACGTCATCACCCGGTATAACCGCAGCAACAACTACGCGATGGCGGTTTACCAGCTGGCGCAAGAGGTGGCGAAAAAGCGCCACGAACAGCTCTCGGCAGCGGTCGAATAGCCGAAGACCGGGCGCATTCGGCGCCTTGTCAAACTGATTCTTCGTTTGTAGCTAATCGCAGCCCGGAGGCGACTCGCGTCAGCCGGGCTGCTGTTCACTCATGGCAAACGCAGGCGTTTACGGAAGTTTGTAGTTAAGCTGCTGGAAAGTCTTGAATCCACCATTTTTTCCGGTGGGTCCGGATCGCATCCAGGGTCCTTTTCCGGTAATACCGGCATATTTACCTGTGCCACCGACTATGTTGTTGACGCCGTGGTCGGCTACGCCGGTCCAGTCGGTGAAAATGCGGTCACCATCGGCATCGCCGAATGCGCAATAACCCTTGTTGACGACTTTGCCTTCTGCCGCATAGTAGGTATACACACATGCCGCCTCGCCCATGTGAAGTGGCCCGCTTCCGTTGTCGTTGAAACTCGTGCCAACGACGCTCCCGTGGCCTTGTGCGTGACCTTCTGCGACATTCAAGGTCGTACCTACGTCTCTCCAGCCCGTATGCCAGTTGATGGTCCCGCTTTTTGGCAGATTCTGAGCGCCAACGGTGCCTGTCATAACTGCCAACACAAGACCCGCCGATAGTGCCGTATTTATCTTGAACATTGCTGTTCCTCCCATTCTCTCGGGTTAGATAGTGATTTGTCGCGGCCCGTGATCCGGACAGGACAAAGGCATATTAGGCAGGCTTGACTTACGTATCGCTTACAAATGGGTAGATTGCTTTTCGAAGTGTTCACAGGCCACCCCGAACGGTG
>JASFUE010000221.1:0-5656 GCA_050050435.1 Burkholderiales bacterium
CGGAAAAAGATGCCCGTGCACTGTTGACGCAGCTGCGCTCCGCGAAGCCGCGTGTGACACAGGCGCCCGAAGAGGGTGACCCGCTGATGCTGCCACCGATCTATGTGGATCGGGGGGTAGATGAGATCGCGCGCGATTTTGGTACTTCCTTCGCGCAACAAGTCGGCGAACTCGAATCCGGTCAATGGTACGGGCCGATCACATCCGGTTATGGCCTGCATCTTGTATACATCGGTTCGCGACGGGACGCGCGACTGCCGTCTCTGGATCAGGTTCGCTCGAAAGTTGTCAACGACTGGCAGGTTGACGAGAGGCGAGCGGCTGACGCGCGTATTTATGAGCGCTTGCGCTCGCGGTACGAAGTCATCACGCCAGCCGGGTTAACTGACAGGCGTCAGGCAAATGAACGTTAAACGTCAGATCGCAGCCTTGATGGTATTGGCGGGCATTTCCTTCGCCGCAACCGCTTACGCACATGAGTCACGACCGGCCTACCTCGAACTCAACGAAACGCAGCCGGCCGTTTTCGATGTGTTGTGGCGCCGTCCTGCGCGCGGAAACATGGTGCTTTCCATGCAGCCAGCCTTTCCAGAGCATTGCAAACGAATTGGCCCGCGAGCTCAATATCCGCAACCTGACGCCATGGTGGAACGCTGGTTGGTCAGTTGTGGCGAAACGGGTCTTGTGGGCTACCAGATTCGCATCGAGGGCTTGCAAACAACGTTGACTGATGTCCTGGTGCGCGTCGGCTTTGCCGATGGCGTCACTCATACACAGGTGCTGCGCCCCAACCTGATCGCCTTTACGGTCGAAGGCGCTGCTTCGAAATTGGCGGTCAGTGCCGATTATTTTCGCCTTGGGATCGAGCACATCCTCGGCGGAATCGACCACTTGTTATTTGTGTTGGCACTCCTGCTTATCGTCGACAATATGCGCCGGCTGATAGCCACTATCACAGCGTTCACCGTCGCGCACAGCCTTACCTTGGCAGCCGCAACATTGGGTTGGGTGCACGTGCCGCAGCAACCGGTCGAAGCGGTGATCGCGTTGAGCATCCTGTTCGTGGCGGGAGAAATTCTTCACATTCGGCAAGGACGCCCCGGTGTCACCCGCCGCTGGCCATGGGTGGTGGCGTTCATTTTTGGTTTGCTGCATGGCTTCGGCTTTGCCGGCGCGTTGACCGAAGTGGGCTTGCCGCAGCAGGCAATACCGCTGGCGCTGCTGATGTTCAATGTCGGTGTCGAAGCCGGTCAGCTTGTGTTCATTTTTGCGGTGTTACTGTTTTTGTATCTCGTCAAACGCATTATGTCAGTGCGTTTGCCATGGGGGGTGCCTGCCGCCGCCTATGGTATTGGCGGGATGTCGGCGTTTTGGGTCATTGAGCGAGTCAGTGGCTTCTGGTAGCGACTTTTGTATGTCGAACCACTCAAATATCGTGATCCTTTCAAATGCGCTGGCCGCTCACCGTCCTGGAGCGCGACATTTCATGTATATACGAGTGACCGATTTTGAAGCTGCCAAACAGACAGTGTGAAATGAATTGCGGCTCGCTTCGGTCGCACATGGTTATCAGGCTCGTGGATGCGATCGCCCGACCCGATACCGCCAGCGACGATCATTTGGTCAGTATGTGTGGGACCCGGGACCGATCGCAGCCAACGGTGAACCGGCACAGGTAATAGCAGTGACATCACGCATTGCTATAATCGAACCCAATAAACGGCCAGGTGCACCATGTCAATTCAGGTCAATTTCGCATTGTCTACTAAGCTGTCATCTGTGCGAGGGACGTCCGGTCAAGAATGACAATTTTTAAAGCAGGATTCGGCAACGGGAAGGGTTTCTTCATGTCACGCAACTTGAAATTATTGTTCGTTTCGCTCGCGGGCGCCGTCACTGCGTTATTTGCCGTCGCAGGACACGCCGGAGATCCTCCGGGTCTTCCTCCACCAACTGAGGACGTCAAAGACGCGTTTCCTTCCCAGAAACATTTCTCTCCGTACGCCGGCCGTGATTTTCCGACACAGGTATTCTGGGGTGATACCCATTTGCATACCGGGATGTCGATGGATGCCGGTGCGTTCGGTGCGCGTCTCACGCCGAACGATGCCTACCGCTTTGCGCGCGGCGAGGAAGTGACATCCTCCACCGGACTGAAGGTCAAGTTGTCGCGGCCGCTGGATTTTCTGGTGGTTGCCGATCACTCGGACAACATGGGCTTCTTCCCGCGGCTATTCGCCGGTGATCCGCAACTGTTGGCTGATCCGACCGGCAGGCGCTGGTACAACATGATTCAGGAGGGCGGCCAAACGGCGGTCCAGGTAGCAGTCGAAATCATCGTTGCATTCTCGCAAGACAAGTTTCCCGAGGCACTCGATTCACGGCCGGGCGAACGCGCATATCGATCTGCGTGGGAAGTGGCAATCAAGGCAGCTGAAAAATACAACGATCCGGGTAACTTTACCGCCTTCATCGGTTACGAATGGACATCGAATACCAGCGGCAACAACCTCCATCGCGTTGTCATTCACCGCGATGGTGGCGACAAGGCCAGCATGGTGCAGCCCTACACCACGCTCAAGCCGGAAGGGAGCGACAATCCGCGTGATTTGTGGAACTGGATGAATGCCTATGAAGAAAAGACCGGCGGGCAGGTTCTGGCAATCTCGCACAACGGTAACCTGAGCAACGGAATCATGTTCCCCATTGTCGACACGTTTACTGGCAAACCGCTGGATCGTGCCTATGCCGAGACGCGCACGCGATGGGAGCCGCTTTACGAGGCGACGCAGATCAAGGGCGACGGTGAGGCACACCCGTTCCTGTCTCCGAATGACGAATTTGCCGACTACGAGACCTGGGACCAGGGCAATCTCGATCTCAGCGCCGCCAAGAATCGGGAAATGCTGCAGTTCGAGTACGCTCGCACCGCGCTGCAGACCGGATTGCAGCTGGAGCAAAAGATCGGCGTCAATCCCTACAAGTTCGGCATGATCGGATCTACTGATAGCCACACCGGTCTTGCCACGGCGCAAGAAGATAACTTCTTCGGCAAGCACTCCGGTGTGGAACCCGGGCCAAAGCGCTGGGAACATCCGATGGCGCAGGTCGGTGACAAGAAGTATGAGTCCTGGTCAATGGTGGCTTCGGGGCTTGCCGGCGTGTGGGCGCGCGAGAATACGCGTGAAGCGATTTTCGATGCGATGATGCGCAAGGAAACCTACGCCACCACCGGGTCGCGTATGCTGGTGCGCTTCTTCGGTGGCTGGGACTTCAATAAGAACGACACGTTGAGTCGCTTGCCGGCGGACATCGGTTATAGCAAAGGCGTGCCGATGGGCGGTGACCTGCCGCCGAAGCCGAAGGACAGGAAAGCGCCAAGCTTCCTCGTTGCTGCGTTGAAAGATCCGCTTTCCGGCAACCTCGATCGCATCCAGATTATCAAGGGCTGGGTCGATGACAAAGGCAAACGTCACGAAAAGATTCATGAAGTGGCATGGGGTGATGCCGACAAGCGCAAACTCGACGGCAGCGGCAAGTTGCCGCCAGTCGGCAACACGGTCGACGTCAATAAAGCGACATGGACCAATACCATCGGCGATCCGGAACTGATTGGCGTATGGACCGACCCGGATTTCAATCCGAACTATGAAGCGGTCTACTACGCACGTGTGCTGGAGATTCCGACACCGCGCTGGACTGCGTACGAAGCACGACGATTCAACATCAAGATGCCGAAGGAGGTTCCAATGATCACTCAGGAACGCGCCTACACCTCGCCAATTTGGTATACACCCTAAGACGGACGGGAGGCGGCAGGACACTGGTGCAAACGGCAGTTCCATGCTGCGGTCGGGCGCAGTGCACGGCTTGTCTGAGCGCTGCAAAATTAATGTTGAGAACCAGGAGCAACAACATGATGAATTCAGAAAATCGGTCAGAGTGGCGTCTTGTTATCCACTCTTGTTTCAGAGCGGTTCTGGCTCCGCTAATGATCCTGGTGTCGTTGTTTTCTGCCGGTGCCCGGGCGGCAGACGCCGATCTCGCCCGTGCGGCGCAAAATCCGGTTGCCGACATGATCAGCCTTCCCTTTCAGAACAACACCAATTTCAATGTCGGCCCTCTCGACAAGACGCAGAACATACTCAATATTCAGCCTGTGTATCCGGTCACTCTCAACGACGAGTGGAACCTGATTACCCGAACCATCGTGCCGCTGATATCGCAACCCGCTTTCACCCCAAGTCAGGATCGTGAGTTCGGGCTCGGTGACATACAGTTCTCCGCTTTCTTCTCGCCGAAAAAGCCGACTGCAGGGGGAATAATCTGGGGCGCGGGTGCAATTGCCCAGTTCGATACCGCCAGCGACGATCGTTTGGGTCAGGGCGTGTTTGGCCTCGGGCCGACGGCGGTCGCGCTGACTTCGACGGGGCCCTGGGTGATTGGCGGTCTGGCCAACAACGTCTGGTCGGTTTCGGAAGATAGCGGTCGGCAGGACGTCAATCAGTTCCTATTCCAGCCGTTTATCAATTACAACTTCCCCGACATTCCCGGTCGCTATCTGACATTTGCGCCAATCATTACCGCGAACTGGGAGGCCGACAGCGGTGATCGATGGACCGTTCCGGTTGGCCTGGGTGTTGGCCAGATTTTCAAGATCGGCAAGCAACCCATGAACGGACAAGTTTCAGCCTATTACAACGTCGAGAAGCCCGAGTATGGTGCCGACTGGCAACTGCGCATCCAGTTGCAGTTTCTCTTTCCTAAGTAGACCGGTTCCGTTAAACCATAGAAGGAGATCAATCATGGCGCAGAGTGATACGCGTGGCATGACTGTCCATTTCATGGACGGAACCACGATGCGATTCACGGGACCGAAGCAGGCCACGGATGATTGGGATGCGATTCGCAAGACGCAAATAATTCTGGAACGGCCTTATCTCTGTCTCGAAACCGACGACAGCGCCATCATCATTCCGATGGCGAATGTCAAGTACATCGAAACCTCGCCCAAACCGCCCTCGGTTCCGGAATTCTTTCTCAAGAACGTTCATTTGGTCGAGAGCTAGTCTCACCAGTGTCGATTCCCGTCGTTTGACATAAGTCAGAACCAGTACCGCCCCAAACGTGGGAGGCTTTTGCTGATTTTTTGGTGCGCGTAGGCAAAGTATTCCAGCCAAGTGTCAGTGAGGGCAGGGGATTCCGGCGCAACACAAGGTAAGAAGGGAATGCGTCGAGCTCAGATTATTCTCCCGGCCTTGTTTGGCCTCGCCAGGTGATGATTTCTATACCTCAACGCTCTGGTATACGCCATAAAGGAGATCAAACCCATGAGAAAAACCGCACATATCATCCTCGGCACGCTGCTCGCGGGCTCGACGTCATTGGCCTTTGCCGCCGAGACGGGGACGCTCTACCCGGAAGGCACCATTGACAAGCAAGCACTCGAGAAAATTCTGCCTGACAAGCCGCCGTATTCGCCTTACGCGGACCTCAATTTTCCCGCTCGCCCGCTGTTTGGCGACACGCACGTGCACACGTCCTATTCCCTGGATGCGGGCGCGGCCGGCGCCCGGCTCGGGCCGGTGGAGGCTCTGCGCTTCGGCAAAGGTGAGGAAGTCATGGCTTCCAGCGGGCAGCGCGTCAAACTATCCCG
>JASFUE010000222.1:0-5629 GCA_050050435.1 Burkholderiales bacterium
CTCCGATGGTGCAGGGTCGGCGTGAGGCTTCATGTGCACACTGCTGCACACAGGTGGGTAGCATATTAATCTATTCTTGTACTGCGGTTTGTTGCAGCTTTGTGTCGGGAATATTCGAGACGCAAACCGGTTGTTAGCAACATCGCCGGCGCAGGAGCGCGGACCTTGCACCGGGTAATGCTGCTGGAGATATGAACGGCTGCCTAGGATGGCTGGGCCGGTTGGTGGGTGGTACTGGGTTCGAACCAGTGACCCCTGCCGTGTGAAGGCAGTGCTCTACCACTGAGCTAACCACCCGGCGAGGCGCGCATTAAACCATGGAGCGTTTACAGGGGTCAACGCGCACCGGTTTGGCCTCAACGCGGGGAGTTTTGCAGAGGGAGAGGCGGCTGCCGTGACCGGGCGCGTATCCGGTTTTCGGAATCCGCAATGACTTTCGTTTGGAAAGTAGCGCGAATGCGCAATCGATACTGGAACAGACGATATTTTCCATGTCTAATGCAGTAACCCGGAACATTTCTGAATTCCTGCGGGGCGTGGCGACCCGATGAGCAGCAAGCAGGCGATCATCGCGCTAATGCTGCCGGACGCGCTCATCTACCGTGTAATTGTCATGACCTTGTCAGAGAACCGAAACGCATGAACAAAGCAACTGACCTTCCGCGCAATCCGCATGAAGTGGCGACCTCCGGGATGGACCCGGTGGCGCTGTCGCAGGATTTCCTGCGCTATTTCAGCCACACGTTGGGGCGTGACAACTTCCAGGGGTCCCAATCCTATCTGCTGCCGGCGCTGGCGTTGACGGTGCGCGACCGGCTCAACGAGCGCTGGAATGCGACCCGGCGTGCCTACGAGCAGGCGCGAAGCCGGCGCACCTGTTATCTCTCGGTCGAATACCTACTCGGCCGTTCGCTGCGCAATGCGCTGGTCAACCTCGATGCCGACGAACCGGCACGCGCGGCGCTCGAGTGGCTCGGATTGTCGATGGAAGAGCTGGTGGAAGCGGAGCACGATGCCGGGCTGGGTAACGGCGGCCTGGGCCGGCTCGCCGCCTGTTTCCTTGATAGCTGTGCGAGCCTTGGCCTGCCCGTGATCGGGTACGGTTTGCGTTACCGCTATGGCATGTTCCGGCAGCAGATCATGGATGGTTACCAGGTTGAGTTGCCGGACCACTGGTTGCGCGATGGCAGTCCCTGGGAAATCGAACGCCGCGAGTACGCGCAAACCATCCAGTTCGGTGGCCGGACCGAGCATTACCACGACAGCGACGGGCGCGAGCGGGTGCGCTGGGTGGACAGCCACTACGTGCTGGCGCTGCCATATGACGTTCCGGTACCCGGTTATCACAACGACACCGTCAACACCCTGCGGCTCTGGTCTTCCGAGGGCACGGAGGGTTTTGACCTCAGTGAGTTCAACGCGGGCAGCTACACCGAAGCGGTGGCGGCGAAGAATGCCGCCGAGAACATCTCGCTTGTCCTCTATCCGAACGACGACACCGACAATGGCCGTGAGCTGCGGGTGCGCCAGCAATACTTTCTGGTCTCGGCCAGCCTGAAAGACACACTTCGCCAGTGGAAGCGGCTTCATGGAGCGGACTTCAGCGCATTTGCCGACAAGCACTGTTTCCAGCTCAACGACACGCACCCGTCGATGGCAGTGGCCGAGCTGATGCGTCTGCTGATGGATGAAAACGGGCTCGACCTTGATACGGCCTGGTCGATTACCACGCGCACCATGGCCTATACCAATCACACCTTGCTGCCGGAGGCGCTGGAGCGCTGGCCGGTGAGTCTGTTCGAGAGGTTGTTGCCGAGGTTGCTCGAGATCATCCTTGACATCAACGCCCGATTCCTGGCGCTAATCGAACAACACTGGCCGGGCGATGTGGAGCTCGCGCGCCGCATGTCGATTATCGAGGAGGGCGATGAGCCGATGGTGCGCATGGCCCACCTGGCGATTGTCGGCAGCTATTCGGTCAACGGCGTGGCCGAATTGCACACGCGGTTGCTGACCGATGGCCTGTTCAATGACTTCTACCGCTTGTGGCCGGACAAATTCAACAACAAGACCAATGGTGTTACACCGCGACGCTGGCTGGTCGCCTGCAACCCGGACTTGGCCAGCTTGTTTACGGCAACCATCGGTGATGGCTGGCAGGTCGACCTGCAGCGGCTGCAGGCACTTGCGCCGCATGCCGACGATGCGGCATTTCGGGCGCGCTGGGCCGCGGTCAAGCAGGCGAACAAGCAGCGGCTGCGAGCGCTGGTCGAACAAGAGTGCGGTGTCGTTTTCGATGCCGATGCCCTGTTCGATGTGCAGGTCAAACGCATTCATGAGTACAAGCGCCAGTTGCTCAACGTGTTGCACGTGATCCATCTGTATTGCCGCATCAGGCGCGGGGATGTGGACAATTGGACGCCGCGCTGCGTGCTCATCGGCGGCAAGGCGGCACCGGGTTACGCGCAGGCCAAGCTGATTATCAAGCTGGCCAGCAATGTGGCGGCGATGGTCAACGCCGACCCAGCAACCGAAGGCCGGCTGAAAATGGTGTTCTTTCCCAACTACGGGGTTAGTGCCATGGAAGTGATCTGCCCGGCCGCAGACCTGTCAGAGCAGATTTCAACCGCCGGCAAGGAGGCTTCCGGAACAGGCAACATGAAGCTGATGATGAACGGCGCGCTGACCATCGGTACTCTCGACGGTGCCAACGTCGAGATCCGTGATGCCGCCGGGGCGGATAATTTCTTCCTGTTCGGGCTGACCGCCGATGAAGTCGAGGCCACGCGTGCCGATTATGATCCACAGGCAATCATCGACAGCGATGAGCAATTGCGCGAAGTCATGGATCTGCTCACCAGCGGGCACTTCAATGCCGACGAACCCGGCATTTTCGACCCCATTATCGAGTCACTGACCAGCCCGCATGATCCGTGGCTGACGATTGCCGACTTTGCCAGTTTCGTGGAAGCACAGAAGGTCGCCGCGCAGACCTACCGTGATCGCGATCGATGGCTGCGCATGAGCATCCTCAATGCCGCTGCCAGCGGGGGGTTTTCCAGCGACCGCACGATTGCCGAGTACAACGACGACATCTGGAAGCTGCAACCGGTGCACCCGACACTGCCGTCACCGCGATCCGGTTGACCGCGAAATGTGCGCGGTTGGCCCGAAGCGGCGGGGAAGGCGCTTAAAGTAGAATGTCGCACTTTTCAGATGCCAGCCCGGGAAACCGGGCGGTTTCAGGCAAATCGATGATACGCACCCGTTTCGCCCCCAGTCCCACCGGTTATCTGCACATTGGTGGCGCCCGCACGGCGCTGTTCTCGTGGGCCTATGCGCGCCGCCATGGCGGCAAGTTTGTTCTTCGTATCGAGGATACCGACCTGTCCCGGTCGACTGCCGAGTCGACCCAGGCCATTTTCGATTCGATGAAATGGCTTGGCCTGGATTGGGATGAAGGGCCGTTTTTCCAGATGCAACGCATGCAGCGCTATCGCGAAGTTGCCGAGCAACTGCTCCATGCCGGCCACGCCTACTGGTGCTACGCATCACCCGAAGAGCTGGCTGAAATGCGCGAAGATCAGCGTGCCCGCGGGCTGAAGCCGCGTTATGACGGGCGTTGGCGGCCGGAGAATGCGGCCGGAAAGACGCCGCCTGCAGGAGTTGATCCGGTGCTGCGGTTCCGCAATCCGGAAGCAGGGGATGTCAGCTGGACCGATCTGGTCAAGGGGCCGATTACGGTCAGCAACACAGAGCTCGACGATCTGGTGCTGCTGCGCGCGGACGGTGTGCCCACCTACAACTTCGGCGTCGTGGTGGACGACCGGGACATGAACATCACCCACGTGATTCGCGGTGACGATCACGTCAACAACACACCGCGCCAGATCAACATCTTCAATGCGCTTGGCTTCGAATTGCCGCAGTTTGGCCATGTGCCGATGATTCTCGGGCACGACGGGGAGCGCCTGTCCAAGCGCCACGGCGCGGTCAGCGTCATGCAGTATCACGACGAAGGCTACCTGCCCGAGGCGCTGATCAACTATCTTGCGCGGTTGGGCTGGAGTCACGGTGACGAGGAGTTGTTCACGGTGGACCAGTTCGTCGAATGGTTCGATTTTGCCAATATCAACCGATCGCCGGCCAAGTTCGATCCGACCAAGCTCGACTGGGTCAACCAGCAATATCTGAAAACTGCCGATGATGCGCGCATTGCCGAACTGGTGGCGCCGTTCCTGCGCCAGCGCGACTGCGACCCGGACAACGGGCCGGATCTGGCCCGCGTCGTGGCGTTGCTCAAGGAACGGGCCAGTACATTGGTGGAACTGGCTGACGCCGCCGTGCTGTTTTACCGGACCCTGCACCCGAGCGAAGAACTCAGGCAAAAGCACTACAGTGCCGCAGTCGGCCCGGCCTTGCAGGCGTTGCGCTCGCAGCTTGGCGAAATCGACTGGAGCCGTGAGGCCATCGGGCAGGCGGTCAAGCAGACCATCAGCGAATTTGGCCTGAAAATGCCGAAGCTGGCGATGCCATTGCGGGTCATGGTGACCGGCGAGCCGCAGACCCCCTCCATTGATGCCACGCTGGAACTCATCGGCAGGGAAGAAGTGCTCGCCCGAATTGACCGCGAATTGCCCAATTTCCCAGCCTAGACCTTTTCTTTACAGCCTATGAGCGCGACCTTATAATGCGGCCCTCGTTTTGCCGGGGGTATAGCTCAGCTGGGAGAGCGCTTGCATGGCATGCAAGAGGTCAGCGGTTCGATCCCGCTTACCTCCACCACCGAAACAGTTACATAGACCCCATCGTCTAGTGGCCTAGGACACCGCCCTTTCACGGCGGTAACCGGGGTTCGAACCCCCGTGGGGTCGCCAAATAAAAAAGCCACCTTTCCAGGTGGCTTTTTTATTTGGTGATTTCATGGGGTAAGAAGAACCCCGTGGTTCGACAACCAAATGTCCAGTGGACATTTGGTTGGACGCCGCGCGATAGCGTGGCGGGCCCGCAGGGCCGAGGGAATCGGAGAAGCAATCCGATTCCCGAGCAGCCCCCGTGGAAGAAATCTTGCCACCGCCGGTCGGCTATTTTTACTTGTTGTACCTCACAGGCCCGGTTCGAACCGCTGTTCGACCACTGAATGTCCAGTGAACATTCAGTGGGACGCCCGAAGGGCGGTCCTGAGCCGAAGTTTGTTTTCGGCGAAGGATTCGTGGATCGGGGAGGCAACCCGAGCCGCGAACAGCCCCCGTGGAAGACTTTCTCCCAAAGACTCATTGTGGTTTTTTATTTGGTGATTGCATGGGGTAAGAAGAACCCCGTGGTTCGAAAACAACCCCCCGGTTGTTTCAGTGCAGACTTATGCGCCGAAGGCGCGTTAGGTCGGAGCTACAACCGACATCCAGTGAATGTCGGCTTGGACGCCGTGCGATAGCGTGGCGGGCCCGCAGGGCCGAGGGAATCGCGGAGGCAACGCGATTTACAAGCAGCCCTCCGTAGGTCGCCATATAAATGAAAGTTCGTCCGACGGCGCTCCTCTTGTATTTCGTAGTTGCCCCAAAGTCCACCCCAAAAAGTGCAGGGGACATCGTGTCGCGTGGTTTCCAAGTCGCTTACGCACTCATCGAGG
>JASFUE010000223.1:0-5562 GCA_050050435.1 Burkholderiales bacterium
ATGTCTGGTAAACCTTTCCCTGCACACTCGGAAAAAAAGGCGCACTGCCCCGAGTATCGCTCGCATGCTCCAGTGCGGCGGCGTCATATGCCGCCAGACTGAAAGCATTGGCCTGCCAGCCGGCGGCACCGGCAGTACGGGCCGGCACGCCGAAAATGCGCTCGAACTCGCCTCTGGCGCGGGCGAACTCGGCCGCAACCTGATCGCTGTTCATTGATGCGAGCCCGTCCTGCCAGCGCACGTGGTCGTAACAATGGATGCCAACCTCGTGACCGGCATCACGCACGGAACGCATCAACCCGGCATGGCGGCGGCCGATGTGAGGACCTGGCCAGAGCACGCCGTTGAGCAAGGTTCGCAGCCCGTAGGTCGAGACAACACTGGTGCGCGCAACCTTGCCAAAGAACCCGCGGCGAAAAATGCGCCGGATTGCGCGCCCGGTATTGTCCGGGCCTACCGAGAACAGAAACGTGGCCCTGATATCCAGTTCGTTTAACAGTTCGAGCAGAGCGGGTACCCCGATACGCGTGCCGCGCTCGGTATCAACGTCGACCTTGATTGCCAGCAAGCG
This sequence comes from Burkholderiales bacterium, assembly GCA_050050435.1. GTDB lineage: Bacteria > Pseudomonadota > Gammaproteobacteria > Burkholderiales > Eutrophovitaceae > SG8-40. The sequence goes on from JASFUE010000223.1 coordinate 572, forward strand.
ATCAGCCATCGCAATGAACGTGCCCTAGCTTGCCAGTTCTCCGGCCGGACGTCCGAGGTGGTAATCGAGCGTCTTGCGCAAGGCCGTTTCCAGATCGGTGGTTGGACGCCATCCCAGATATTTCTGTGCGTTTCGCACCGATGGCACCCGCATTTGCACGTCCTGATATCCCTTGCCATAGTATTGGCCTGAACTCACGTCGACGAGCCGGACTTTTTCCGCTGCAGCGGCATATTCCGGGTAGCTCTTGACCAGCGTCAGCAGCATGGTCGCCAGATCGCGCACCGAAACGTTGTTTTCTGGATTGCCGATATTGAAAATTCGCCCATCGGCACAGCCATCCCGGTTCTCGATAATGCGCATCAGCGCGTCGACGCCATCCTCGATGTAGGTAAAACTGCGCTGCTGCGAACCGCCATCGACAAGCGAAATGTCCTGGCCGCGGACGATGTTGCCGATAAATTGCGTGAGCACCCGGGAACTGCCTTCCTTCGGCTCGAGAATGTTGTCCAGCTTCGGCCCGATCCAGTTGAACGGACGAAACAGGGTGAAACGCAAGTCTGCTTGCTGACCGTAAGCGTAGATCACCCGGTCGAGCAGTTGTTTGGAACACGAATAGATCCAGCGCTGCTTTTCGATGGGTCCCAGCACGAGATTGCTGTTGTCCTCGTCGAACTCGCTGTCGGTGCTCATGCCGTAGACCTCGGAGGTCGAGGGAAACACCACGCGTTTTCGATATCGAACGCACTTGCGCACGATGTCGAGATTGGCTTCGAAGTCGAGTTCGAAAACCCGCAGCGGGTCCTGCACATAGGTTGCCGGTGTTGCAATCGCCACCAGCGGAAGCACCACGTCGCACTTGCTGACGTGATATTCGATCCATTCGCGGTTGATCCGGATGTCACCTTCGACGTAGTGGAAACGCGGGTTGGACACGACTTCATCGATCTTGTCCTGGCCGATATCCATGCCAAAGACGTCCCAGTCCGTGTCACGGAGGATACGTTCGGTCAGGCTGCTGCCGATAAAACCGTTCACGCCGAGAATCAGTACCTTCAATGCCATTTCACTCCATCCATTTGGTTGTTTGTCAGTCGGCAGTCATTCCCGTGCGCAAACCGTGGCTGTCGTCCTGGTGCGCCCGCGCTTCGTCCTGCCATTGCCAATCGCTAACCTGTAAACAGCCGTCACTCGCGGCGATGCGCAAAGGCGACACGCTAACGACCTCACCGGGCGCAGCCGCAGCACAATCAACCGGCCTGGCCCACCAGATAAAAAAACGGCGCGAACCGAATTCGGTAAAGGCGCCCGGATACGGATGCGTTACCGCGCGAATCAGGTTGAAGATGTCGCGCGCACTCCTGTGCCAGTCGATCCGTCCATCACTGGCACTGCGTCCGGAGAAATATTCCGCCTGACTCTCGTCTTGCCGCCGCCGTGGGGCCCGCCCCGCCAACAGGTTTTCGAGCTGACGTTCGAGAACGATGCATGCAGCATTCGTCACCCCGCCAAAGACTTCACGGGCCGTGTCCTCCGGGCCGATGTCAACCGCTTGCTGATCGACAATGTCGCCGGCATCGGCCCGCTTGACCATGACATGCAGTGTCGCACCGGTTTGCGTCTCGCCATGCACGACAGCCCAGTTCACAGGTGCCCGGCCACGGTATCTCGGCAGCAGCGAGCCATGCATGTTGTATGCACCGAGCGGCGCCAGCGCCAGTATGTCCTCGTTGATCATGTTCCGGTAATAGAACGAAAAGATCAGGTCCGGGCGCAGCGCGCGAATCCGATCAATCCATTCAGTGGTGTTGACGCTGGCCGGCGTGTATAGCGGCAGACCATGCTCTTGGGCAAGCGCACTCACCGAGCGGAACCAGATTTCCTCACCCGGATTGTCTTTATGCGAGAACACCGCCACCACATTGACCCCGTGGGACAGCAACAGGCGCAGGCATTCGTAACCCACGTCGTGGTAGGCAAATACTACAATGCGTGGACCGGTACTGGACGAATCAGCCAATACTCGCGCCTTTGGGCAACTCGGTCGGCACGTCGTCGACCTCCTCGATTACCTCGCGAATGATATAGCGGGGCCGATGACGCACCTCAAGATAAATTCGACCGATATATTCACCCACAAGTCCCAGCCCGAAGATGGCGACGCCGAGAAGGAAATACAGGATGCCGAACAGGGTGAATACGCCTTCGACTTCCGGTCCGAGGATGAGCCGGCGCAGCATCAGGTAGATGACCAACAGTCCCGACAACGCTGATACGAGAATCCCGAACAAAGTGAACAGTTGCAGGGGAACCAGCGAAAATCCCGTCATCAGGTCGAAGTTCAGTCGAATCAGGTCATAGAGACGGTATTTCGAATCACCAGCTGCACGTGCGGCATGCTCGACCTCAACTTCCGTCGGGTTTCTGGCATAGCTCAACGCCAGCGCCGGAATGAAAGTCGAGCTCTCACCGCTGGCCGCAATGGTTTCAACGATATTGCGCCGATAGGCTCGCAACATACAGCCCTGGTCGCGCATACGAATGTGAGTCGTGCGCTCACGCACGAAATTGATCACACGCGATGCATAGCGGCGGAACGGATTGTCTTGCCGGTTCTTGCGATAGCCGCCAACGACGTCGTAGCCATCGTCAATGGAGGCAAGCAGTTTGGGTATTTCCTCTGGCGGGTTTTGCAAGTCGGCATCCAGCGTCACGACGACCTCGCCGCGAACGCGCTCGAACGCCGCCATGATCGCCATGTGCTGGCCGAAATTGCCATTGAAATCGATGACCCGGATCTTCTCGGGATAGCGTTGGTGCATATTCCGCAGAATCGAGTACGAGTCATCACTCGAACCGTCATTGGTGAAGATGATTTCGTAGGGACGGCCGATTCCGTCAAGCACATTTATCAGTCTCGAGCACAGATCGGAAAGATTTTCCGCCTCATTGAAGACGGGGATAACAACACTCAGATACGGTTTCGGCACCTTCATTTCCTTCCAAACAGTTTGCTCATCGCGTCGATGACCCGGCCCTGGTCGTCATCGCTCATTTCCGGGAACAGTGGCAGGCTGACGATGCGATCCGAGATTAACTCCGCACGCGGGAACTGGCCGGCGCGGAATCCGAAGCGATCGCGGTAGTAGGGATACAGATGCGCAGCACGGTAATGCAGCCCGGTACCAATATTGCGCGCCTTCATTTCGCTCATGAAGCCATCGCGATCCATGCCTGCATGATCCGGATCAATCAGCGGCGCGAACAGATGCCATGCGTGGCGATGCGCATACGGCACCGCCGAAGGCAATGTCCACTGCGGCCACTCGTGCAGCAATTCAAGATAACGGCTGGCAAGTTCCGTCCGGCGCTCGATGAATCCGTCCAGCATGGGCAACTGGTGAAGACCGATTGCGGCCTGGATATCCATCATGTTGTATTTGAAACCCGGCATCACGATTTCATAGTGCTGACTGCCCTTCTTGCCGAACCGGTCCCAGGCCTCGCGATCCATGCCGTGAAAGCGAAGCAGCGCAATCTGCGAGGCCAGTTCCGCATCGCGCGTCGCCACCGCCCCACCTTCGCCGGTGGTGATGTTCTTGTTGGGATGAAAACTGAAGACCTGGGTGTCTCCAAATCCACCGATGCGACGGCCTTTGTACTCGGCCCCGATTGCGTGGGCGGCATCCTCGATCACGCGCAACCCGTGTTTGTCGGCAAGTGCGTACAGGGGATCGAGATCAACCGGCAGGCCGGCAAAATGAACCGGAACAATGGCGCGGGTGCGTGCCGATAGCACGCCTTCGAGCTGAGTGACATCGATGTTGTAGCTGTGAGGTTCGACGTCAACCAGCACCGGTGTGCCGCCCGCCAGCACAATGGTGTTGAGCGTTGCCGCGAACGTCATCGGCGTCGTAATGACTTCGTCGCCCGGCTTCAGTTCCAGCGCCAGCAGCGCGAGGTGCAGTCCGGCAGTCGCCGAAGACAACGCCAGCACCCGAGGCGCTCCCAGATAGGACTGTAGAGCCTCTTCAAACTTCTTTGTTCGTGGACCGGTCGTGATCCAGCCCGATTCAAGGCAGGCGACGACTTCGTCGATTGCGTCCCGGTTAATCGCCGGGCGGGAGAATGGCAGAAAAGGTTCGTCCATCGCTTGGCTCGTTGAATTCTCTAACTGCGCGAGATCAGATAGACGCCAACGGTAATCACGAGAATGCCGCTGACGCGAGTCAGCGAAAGATCCTCGCCGAACAGGTAATAGGCGGCGATCGCGTTTACGATGTAGCCGACACTGAGCATCGGATAGGCGAAACTCACATCCACACGCGATAGCACCAGCAACCAGACAACAACACTGACAACGTAGCTGAACAAACCAGCGAGCACGAACGGATTGGCAGCGACCTGCATCCCCACCGGAGCCAGGTTGGCCCAGACAAAATCAAAATGATTTATACGGCGCATGCCCTCCTTGAGAAGCAACTGGGCTCCTGCGTTTAGCAGCACGCCCAGCAGAATCAGTGGCAGGTAATTCATCGAGTCGCCTCCGCATTGGTAAGCAGCACGTTACGCCGGGTGCGCATGAGTTCGTGCAGTGGTACAGGTGAAATGTCCCTCAAGTGTTCGACGTTGCGATCCCGCGTGATGATGTAGACAACCTTGCGCTTCAAGCGGGACACAAGCTGCGGCTCCTCTATCATCCAGGCGCTGGTATCTTCCTGTTCGGTGCCGAACTCGAGTTCGCCCTTCCAACCAACGACGGTAACCGTGTGCCCGAGATAAACCGGCAGGTCCTGGAAATATTCAAGGTAGCTGACTACCTCATCTCCTGGCTTGGCACGCCGTTCGATTTCCATTGCAAGTGGCTTGACGGTTCTCATTCCGTCAAATTTTTCCAGATTGAGGTCAAATGACAGCACCATCAGCGGTGTTGCGATCAGCATCGCCACAATGGCGCGCCGGACCTGTCTGCGAAAAACCAGGACGAACGG